>DGGS01000148.1 GCA_002392325.1 Bacteroidales bacterium UBA3868 | reverse complement strand
AAGGTGGTGTGGCGGCAGTGGTCGCTCCAATAGGTGTCCAACAACTTGATTTCCGTATCGGAAGGATCGCGTTTTTCCTCATTTTTGAAATAATTCTGAATAAATGCCAAATCCTCCAGCGACATGGCTAAACCCATTTTCACTCTGAAGTCCTCCAACTCTTCCGAAGTCCAATTCCGGAAAGTATCATAGATGCAAACATCTTGAACATCAGGATTTTCCGTCAGCTCAAGTTTGCTCATATCCTTCTCTCTCGCCTCCACCTCATTGATGCAGTATTTCTTGATTTGCGCAAACTGTTCCGCCGTCAGATCGGCATCAAAGACATACAATTTGGCGCTTTTGATCACCACTTCCGTTTTGGGATCCAACAGGGAGAAGCACTGCATGGCGCTGTCGGCACGCTGGTCGAACTGTCCGGGCAGATATTCCACCGCCAGAAAAGTGAGACCGTCCAGATTGAAATCCTCCGAAATACAATCCACTACGGGTTCGGACAACACACCGACCTTGGCGCGTTCCAGCAAGACATCATCCACATGGAAAATGTCATAGACATTCAGCAGACGGAGATTCCGGATTTGAAGATTAAAGTTGTGATTCAGTGTGTCTTTCAAACTGACGGCTTCCACATCGAAGCCCGGTTTCTTTTCAACGAAGATTCGTACGTTGCGCATATTGGAGGTTTTTATTTAATGTTGCAAAAGTAATAAAAAGTTTGGGAATGGTGAATTATCATTCTTCGGGGAGGGCTTTGAATCCAAGTCCCATGATTTCAGAGCTTTCAATGACATTCACGAAAGCGTTCGGGTCAAGGAATCGCAGGTTGGATTTGAGTTTGACGAGGTCGGTGCGGTCTAAGGTCACATAGATCATTTTGCGTTGCGCGCCCTGATAGAGTCCTGTTCCGGCAAAAGCAGTGCCGCCGCGTTTCATGTCGTTGAGGATAAAGTCGCGGACTTCCTCAATTTTATCGGTGACAATGAAGACGGTTTTATACGACTTGATACCATCCACAATCAGGTCTATCACCTTGCTCTCGATAGCGATGAGAATGATGGAGTAGATGGGCAGGCGTATTTGCTTGAAGGCGATGAGCGTGGTGAGGGTGATGCAGGAATCAACGATAAGCACGAGGGTGCCGAGTGAGATTTTCGTGTATTTGTGGATAATCATGGAGATGATGTCGCTGCCTCCGGAGGTGGCTCCGGATTTGAAAATCAGGCCGATAGCCACGCCGTAAATCACACCGGCCACTACGGTGTTCAGGAAATAGTCGGGAATGAAAAACAGGTCACTATGCGGAATCTGCACATAATTATGTGCTTTAACTGCCTCGGCCACAATGCCTTCATGGATGACGGGGTTATATCCCCAAAGAGTTTCAATGACCCAAGTGAAGGCGAAAATCAAAATAGTTGAGACTACTGTTTTCACGCCGAATTTCGGGCCTAGAATCCAGGTGCCGATGAGAAGCAGCGGAATGTCCATGCAGATAGCGTAGTAACTGATTTTCCATGGCCAGACGGTATTGAGCACATTGGCGAGACCGTATGTGCCGCCAGGGGCCAGCAAATAGGGGTTTACGAACATCACATCGCCCACGGCGAAGAGCAAACTGCCTATCACGAGCAGCAGATAGGCGATCAATTCATCTTTTAATTTATTCTTATTCAGCATTTTGTGTAGTTTGAATTATTCTTTGCAAAAATATAAAAAACAAGCGGGAAAAATCATGGTATGTAATCATCTTTTTGTATTTTTGCTGCCTAAAATATAATTGTTATGAACTTAGAAGGAAGAAGAGAAAGCACCAACGTTGATGACAGACGTGGTAAAAAAGCAGTTGCCGGTGTTGGGTTAGGCCTCGGCGGCACCATTATCATTGGACTGATTGCTCTGATGATGGGCAGGAATCCGGCTGAAGTGATTAAAACGGTGAACACCATGAATGGTGGGGCCACCACTAAGGAAACCAATTATCAGCCATCCGCTGAAGAGGAAGAGCTGGCCACCTTCACCAAAAAGATTCTGGCGGGCACCGAAGATGTGTGGACTGCTGAATTTAAAAAAATGGGCAAAGAGTACATCCCACCCAAGTTGGTGATGTTCACGGGTGCAGTACAGTCTGGTTGCGGCAACGCGTCATCGTCAACGGGTCCTTTCTACTGCTCTGCCGATCAGACGGTTTACATTGACCTTTCCTTTTTCGCCAATATGAAACAAATGCTTGGTGCTGATGGCGATTTCGCATACGCGTATGTCATCGCGCATGAGGTTGGACACCATGTCCAGTATTTGTTGGGTACCCTTCAGCAAGCCCATAATCTGATGAATCGCGTGAGTAAAACCGAGAGCAACCAAATTAGTGTGCGCTTGGAGTTGCAAGCCGACTTCTACGCTGGTGTTTGGGCATACAACGACAATAAGATGTTCAACTCGCTGGAGGACGGTGATATTGACGAAGGTCTGAATGTGGCGGCCAAGATTGGTGACGACTATCTTCAGAAGAAAGCCCAGGGTTATGCGGTTCCCGAGTCATTCAACCACGGCACTTCCGAGCAGCGCGCGAGATGGTTGAAGAAAGGCGTTCACACGGGTGATATCCGCCAGGGCGACACCTTCTCACCCGCTTACAGTCAATTATAATTCCATAACATACATTTTTAAAAACACCGCTGTTTTTCAGTGGTGTTTTTTTTGTTTCAGCATGTTTAGGAACTTAACGAAACGGTGTTTATAAATATATTTTACCATAATAAAAAAACAGGGTGTTTCGTTGTATTTTTGCCTGTTTAAAATACATATTATGCCGCGTCGTATCGTTCTTCTTTCTTTCATCCTGTATATCACGCTTTCGGGCCTGTTTTTGGGTACTGCCAGTGCGCAGAGCAAAAGCAGCAGCCAGTTGAAGAAAGACAAGCAGAAGATTGAGCAGGAAATTGCCAACACGCAGAGTTTGCTGAAAAAGACCGAGAAAAACCAGAAGGCCTCGTTGCAGCAAATCGCTGTGCTCCGTCAGCAGATCTCAAATCGTGAGAAACTGATTACGGCCCTGAATGACGAGATTTTGCAGATGGAAGAGCAACAGGCGTTGAATCAGGAACTTATCCAGAATCTCCAAAAGAAATTGGAATATATGAAAGCCGATTATGCCCAAGTGGTGTACATGGCTTACCGCAACCGGCGTTTGATGGACAAGGTGACCTTTATCTTGGCCGCAGACGATTTTTCGCAAATGTTCCGCCGGATGCGGTTCTACACGGTTTTCTCCCAAAATGTGCGTGTCCAATCCGAAAAGATTGCCAAGACACAGGAGGAGTTGAAACAGAAAAACGAGGAGATTATCGCCTTGAAAGAGGCCAAATTGAACTTGCTTTCCGGCAAAGAGACGGAAATCAAGCAGTTGGAAAGCGATCGCCGGCAGAAGACGAAGAATGCGGAGCAGTTGAAGAAACAATCGCAGCAACTGGCGGCGGAATTGAAAAAGAAGCAGGCGCAGCGGAAGAGCATTGAAACCGCCATCAAGAATGCCATTGCCGCCGAGGTGGCAGCCGCCAACGCCAAGCGTGCGGCCGCCAACAAAGGCAAATCGGGCACCGGCAGCACTTCCACTGCCAGTAAGGGCAGCACGAGCACCAACCCACGCGCCACCGCCACTGTGTCGCTGACCCCGGAGGAGATGACACTCAACAACTCGTTCATCAACAATAAGGGCAGACTGCCTTGGCCTGTGGTGAAAGGCGCAAAGGTTAGCGATTTTGGACATTACCCGCATCCCGATGTGCCCTCTGTTATGGTCGAAAACCATGGCATTGATATAATGGTGGACGCCGGCACCTCGGCGCGCGCCGTGTTCGATGGCGAAGTGACCGCCATTCTCGACATTATGGGCACCAAAGTGGTGATGGTACGCCATGGTGAGTATATCACAGTCTATCAGAATCTGGCCTCCGTTAATGTGAAAAAAGGCAGTAAGGTGACCACCAAGCAGAATATCGGCACCATCGCCAAAAACGCATCCTCCAACACCTACGAGCTTCATTTTGAGGTTTGGAAAAACAACAGCAATCTTAACCCTAACGACTGGCTGGCCAGAAGATAATATATACCATGATTGTTAAAAGTGCTGAATATGTTCAAAGCGTAACGGATTGGAAGAAATGTCCGTCGCCCACACTTCCCGAATATGCTTTCATCGGCAGGTCCAATGTGGGCAAATCCTCGCTTATCAATATGTTGGTGCGGAACAATAAACTGGCCAAAACATCCTCCAAACCAGGCAAAACACAGACCATCAATCATTTTCTCATCAACAAGGATTGGTATCTTGTTGACTTACCCGGTTATGGCTATGCCAGCATTTCCAAAGCCATGCGCGAGAAATGGCAGAAGATGATTAACGACTATCTGGTGTGCCGGGAAAACCTGCAGTTGGTTTTTGTCCTGGTGGATTCCCGCCTGGAACCGCAAAAGATTGATATTGACTTTATTAACGGTCTTGGTGAAAGTGGGGTGCCTTTTTCCATCATTTTTACGAAAACCGACAAATTATCTGCCAGCAAGGTGCAGGGCAATGTGCAGCGTTTTAAAAACAAACTGATGGAGACATGGGAGGAACTGCCGTTCATGTTGCTTACATCATCTGAAACAGGAAAAGGGAGAGATGAGGTTTTACAGTATATTGAAGAAATAAATACAAATTATTCATCCAATAAACAATTCAAAAATGAAATTTAATATTATTGTCATGATGCTTTTGGCTGTATCAGTCACCGGTTGCAAAACATCTCAGAAATCTGCCAAACAAGATGGAACCCCATTAAAGGGTGTTCAATGGAACTTGAAGGCAATTGAAGGTCAGGTCATAGATGAATTGACGCATGTTTCGCAACCTTGCATTGTTTTTTACGAAAATGGAAGTTTTTCCGGAAACTTTGGTTGTAACGCCTTTTTTGGAGAGTATTACCAAAAAAAGAGCAAATTGGAATTAACCTACAAAGGTTCGACCAAGAAATTGTGTGACCAAATGGAGATGGAAAGACTTATGATGAAGGCTTTGAAAAAGTCTATCACTCAATTTGAGATTGAGGGCAACACGTTGATCCTATACGAAGGCAAAGATGAAATCATGCGTTTTGAGGACAGCGGTATTAGGGTAGAGAATAATTAACCAAAAAAAATGGCGATCTTGAAGATCGCCGAAAAATGATTCAAAAAAGAAAGGCGACCAATTGGTCGCCTTTCTTTTATTTCTTGGTTTGCGTACCTACACGGGCCATTGCGCAGCGGAATCCGATGTAGTCAGCAGCCTCATCTTCATCCAGGAAGCGTCTGGAACCTGGGGCAGACCAATAGGGGATATCTCTCCAGGAACCGCCCTTATAGACACGGGCATGGTCGCTGACCAAGGAGTATGCGTAGTTGTCATCCAACTTGCGGTACATGTGGTCGGTGGCTTCCGTATTGGTGGTGGCAGTTTTCCAGCTGTCCATGTCTTGGAGTGATTGCCAGTCGCCATCAAGGAAGTTCTTGTTGTCAGCGGCACGGTAGTTGCGTCTTCTGTCATTCTTGAAGTCGGAAACGGGCACCATGGGGATTTTACCCACGCTATCACGTTCGGCAACAGTACCGTCTTCCAAGAGTTTTTTGGTCTCGAAATAGTTACCACGGAACGGGTTGAATTCGGAAACATCGTCATGGGAACCTTGTCTATAGACATCCATCACCCATTCGGCGACATTACCTGCCATTTGATACAAGCCGTAGTCATTGGGCCAGCCGTCGCGCACATCAACCGTTTTGAAACCGGCGTCGTTAAGGGCGGTTGCGACACCCATAAGGTCGCCGCGGCCACGGCGGATATTGGTCATAATGTCACCATAGTATCTCTTGTCCTCTGTACGGAGTTGTTGTCCGTTCCAAGGATACACTTTGCGTTCAAGCACACGTTCGTTGAGAGTGTTGCCGATCAAGCCTAAAGCGGCATATTCCCATTCTGCTTCGGTGGGCAGTCTGTACTTCGGCAGCAGGATACCGTCTTCCATCTTCACATTGCGGTATTCACCGGAGGAGATGTAGCGGAGGCGTTTTTCACCTTCAGACTCATAAGTTTCGTAGGTGAGGTAAGCGTCGGTGTTGAAATAACCCTCGGCGGTCGGGGTCTCGGCATATTCCACATAACCGCGGTCGGCGAGGATCTTCTCGTTCACACGGTCGGTACGCCAAGCGGCGTAGTTGGTGGCTTGCAGCCAGTTGACACCCACTACCGGATAGGTGTTGAAGGCAGGATGACGGAAATAATACTCCACATCCGGTTCATTATATCCGAGGCGCTCGCGCCATACATTCTCATCGGGAAGGGCGTTATCGTAAACCACCTTCAAATCTTGGGGAATGAAGACGCGCTCCAACCAATAGAGGTATTCACGATAGTCAAGGTTGGAAATCTCGCACTCGTCCATGTAGAAAGAGGCAACAGACACGCGGCGCGGATTGTTGTTCCAATCTTTCATCACATCCTCTTCCATGGCACCCATGACGAAAGTACCACCTTCAATGAATACGAGGCCGGGGCCGGTCTCCTGCTCCACGAAAGGAGCCACCTCAAAACCACCATTCTTGGCATCGTTGTATGTCCAGCCAGTGGTAGGGGAGGCATCTTTTTTACAAGATGACATCATGGTCATAAGGGCCATTGCCATAAACAAACCTGTAAGTCTTGCTATCTTATTCATTTTTAATGATATTTATAATCGCACTTGTTTTATTAATCAGACATTAGAATGACGGGCACTTAAGATCCTTGATGGCTTTGTGCTTCTCCGGACACGGGAGGAGGAATTGCAGCGAGAGTTCGTGTGCGCCGCCGGTTTCGCTTCTTAACGGTCCGAGAGTGATGTCATAAGAATAGCCGAACTTGATCCATTTGTATTCCAGACCAGCGGTCAGGATGAATGCGTCGGAGTTGTTGATCTTGCCCAGCACATTGTTCTCTTCATCCTTGATGGTATAAGGTGGGGAGAAACGATACCATGCGCCAATCGTGAACGGATAGAAGTTCATGTAAAGGCCTAAGTTGAAATAGTTGAAGTATCTTTGGTGTTGGTAGATGAAATTCGGGCTGATGGAAATGTCACCGAAGTTGGTCTCGATTTTGCTCTTGCGTTTCAGATCGAAATGTGCACCGATGTGGGCAGTCCATTTCACGGGGAGCACATCGTACGGGTCAGCGTAGCTGTTGTTCAGGAAGCTGGGCCCTTGGCCGTCAAGAGAGAAGGAGACGAAGTGATGTGCGGCGAATCCGAAATAGAGATGCGGAGTATATCCGAGGAAACCGGCGGAGAACCCGGCCGTCCAACGGTGCAGGTTGCTCGGTTGTATTTCATTGGTTTGATACACAAAACCATATCTCGGGTCAATCATGTCGGGGAAAGTCAAGTCAGTCCAATTCAGATATTTGTCCTGAAAATCAACTTGGATGGCCATTCGGATATTGAATTTCTTGGCGATTTTGATTTTCAGGGAGTACATCGGACTGATAGAGGATGTGTTCAAATATCCGCTGCCCGCTCCAGCGCGATCGTGGAACAACAAAACGCCGACACCGCCGTAAATTTTGTCAAAATGCTCGTCAAAAGACGCTGTGGTTGTCATGAAATTGCCCGCCATGTTCGGCCACTGGTCACGCCAGTTCAACGAGATACGGGGACACACATTTGTGCCCGCCATGGCCGGATTCAAATACAACGGATTTGCATAAAACTGCGAAAACAACGCATCTTGTGCGTCAACTCGAAGGCAGGCGAATGACATCACCGCGGTCAGCAATATTAAAATACGTTTACACATAGTCATTATATTTAAGCGGGCAAAGATACAAAATTATTTTATAATACTTTTTTTATTCTAATTTTCAAACTGCAATAATCACAACGAATATTCGTTAACAAAATTGTATTGATATGCTTTTTCTAAAAAACGAGAAATGAGAAATAAATCTTGGGTACTCTTTTGCTTTTTTTGTCTGATTAATCTACAACTTATTGATAGTCAGGCACAAAAAATTCAAAAAAAGTTTGTTGTTTCCTGGACGGATAATGTTTTCCAGTCGGTTTCCGAGGAGTTGTCGAAGGAATTTTTGCACTTTGACGGCGCCATTTATTTGCGGGAGCAGGCCGAACTTCCCGTCTTTTATGAAAAAATACCTGTTGATATTTTTTTTGAGGATTATGAGGTGCTGGTGTCCGATGTTCAATATGAGCCCATGAGTCCGCACGACTGTGCCCTGCTAAAGGATATGTACCAGGATCCGGAACTGAAAGTGCGCGTGGAATCTGTCAGTGAGCGGACACGCCATTACGCCCAGATTTGTTTTGTGCCCATTATACGAACAGGTTCCAACCAGTATAGCAGGGTGACTTCGCTGACGATACAGCTGGAAGGCAAACACCCGGTTGCCAAGTCCGCCAAAAGCCATGTTTCCCGCTCCGTGTTGGCGTCTGGGCAGTGGTTCCGTTTTACAGTTGGCCAGACCGGCATTTACAAGGTTACCTTTCAAGACCTGACGGCAATGGGTATGAGCAAGCCCATTGCGTCCCATCAGATTGCCCTTTTTGGCAATGGCGGAAAGATGTTGTCCGAGACCAATTCCACCCCTCGGATAGAAGATCTTCGCGAGATTCCTGTCCTGCTGTTTGATGGTGGCGACGGTTCTTTTGACGAAAACGACTATTTCATTTTTTATGGGGAGTCTCCCCATACGGTTTATTACGATACGGCAAGCCAACGCTTTGCGCATACAACAAATATCTATGCCGATTCCACCGTCTATTTCATTACCCAAACGCCTGGAGTGGGGGAGAAAAAACGGGTGCAAACCGTGGACAATTCGGGTTTGAGTGCCAACAAAATGGTGAATGACTATACGCATTTCGCCTTTTATGAAGAAGATATCTACAACCTCGGCAGCAGTGGCAAGGATTGGTTTGGCGATTTGTTTGATGTGACCACGCAACGGGCGTATTCCTTTCCTGTGCCGAGCTATAAATCCGAAAACGCCAGGGTTTCGGTTTCGCTGGCGGGGGTGTCAAACAGTTATTCCCAAATGGCTGTCGCTGTGAATAATATAGATGTGGGGAATGTCTTTATGAGCCCTACAACAAGTACATATATGGCCACTTTCGGGAAAGGGGATTTCAGTTTTATGCCCAATGGCGGGAATCTCACGGTTTCACTCACATACAGTAAACCGCTGACTACCTCTACCGCCTATCTGAATTGGATAGAGATAGAGGTTCCTTGTAATTTGACAATGCATTCCGCACAATTCGGATTCTGCAATCCCTCAACGGCAGGGAGTGGGAATGTGACACAGTTCAACATTTCCAGTCCGAGACCTAACACCTTTGTTTGGGATGTGACCAATCCGGGCCAAGTGGTGCAACACGCCTTAACTTCGGGCAATGGTTTCGCTTCGTTTAAAGTCCCCACCGAGGATATCCGGTTTTTTTATGCGTTTGACGGGACCTCATATCTAACGGTCACCTCATGTGGTGCGGTCGCCAATCAGAATTTGCACGCCACCGACAGGGTGGATATGGTAATAGTGACACACCGCGATTTTTTGTCACAGGCAAATCGGCTGGCAGACTATCGCCAACAGCAAAACGGGTATTCGGTGAAAGTGGTTACAATAGATGAAGTGTACAATGAGTTTTCCGGCGGTTCGCAGGATCCGATGGCCATACGCGACTATATGAAGATGATTTATGACAAGACCGAGAAGGTGTACCCCAAGTATCTTTTGCTGGTAGGCCGTCCCAGTTATGACTATCGGGGCCGAAATGAAGGAACGCGGATCTTTGTGCCCAACTATCAGTATTATGCGGGTGCTAGCGGGGTGTCGGAGTTCGATTTCTATGCGAATGATGATAATTTCGGCCTGCTGGATGACGATGAGAGCGCTACACGTGGGGAATATGATTTGCCTATTGGCCGATTCCCGTGCACTACGGTGTCGGAGGCTACGAACATGGTCGATAAAAGCATTCGTTACACGGAGCAGCGCAATCTTTTGTCGGATAATTCCACTCAAATATCCAATCTTGGAGACTGGCGGAATGTGATGGCATTTGTGGCGGATGATGAGCAGATGGATTTTATCCAAGATGCGGAAAGTTTCTATGGAATTGTGGATACCACTAACTCCAATATTAATTTTGATAAAATTTATTTGGACGCTTTTCAACAGGTTTCCAATGCGGGCGGACAACGCTATCCGGAAGTGACGGCAGCTATTAATAGCAGAATGAACAGGGGGTGCCTGATGATGACCTATGTCGGTCATAGCGGCAAAGACGGTTGGGCGGCGGAGCGCGTCCTGGAAAATTCTGATATCAGCCGTTGGTCCAATTATTATAATCTTCCATTCCTATTCTCATTGTCATGCACCTTCAGTTATTACGACCGGCCCTCGTGGTCTCCGGCGGAACTGGCCATACTGAACAACAAAGGCGGTGCGGCGGCTGTCCTTTCCGCCTCCAGGGAGTCATGGTCGCTTTCCAATGCGGATTATGGGAAGAAGCTTTTCCAGAAGATATTCAGTCAAACAGAAAACCGCTATCCCACAGTTGGCGAGTTGAACATCCAATCGAAAAATGATAAGGGTGGCGCAATTACCTCTTTGGCTATGTATGTGTTGCTGGGCGACCCCTCCATGCCTTTGGCGATCCCGAGATACCATTTTGTGACCGATTCCATCAACCATGTTTCTGTGACACAACAATTGGATACGGTGAGGGCACTGTCGAAAGTCACTGTGAGCGGAAGGGTGGTGGATGACAACGGACAGACGCTTACCGACTACAATGGTTCGGTGTTTCCTTCCGTTTTCGATAAAAAAATGAAAACTTCCACATTGGCCAATGATCCGGGTTGTGAACCGTATGATTTTTACACGCAAAAAAGTATGCTGTTTAGGGGAAACGCGACCGTGAAGAACGGTCATTTCACCTTCTCTTTCTATGTTCCGAAAGATATTGACTACAGTTTTGGGAACGGGAAAATCAGCTATTATGCCCGTGGTTCACATCGGGATGCGGCTGGCGCATTCACCAATTTTATCATTGGCGGAACGGATACGAATGGGTTGAATGATAAGGAAGGTCCCATGATCGAACTCTATTTGAACGATGAGAATTTTGTGGATGGCGGTGTGGTGAACCCCAATCCGACCTTAATTGCCAAAATAAAGGATAATTACGGTATTAACACAACGGGTAACGGTATTGGCCACGACCTGACCGCCATTTTGGACGGAAAAACGGATGCCCAGATTGTGCTGAATGATTACTATGAAACAGAAAAAGACAGTTTCAATACAGGTACTGTGCGCTATGCCCTTTCGGATTTGAAAGTGGGCAAGCACACCCTTAAGGTGCGGGCTTGGGACATCAACAACAACCCTTCTGAAAGGGAACTGTCGTTTGAGGTGCTTTCCGATCGGAAATTTGAATTGAGTCATGTGCTCAATTACCCCAACCCTTTCACCACCCACACCGAATTTTTCTTCGAGCACAACCAGAATGGCGGAATGTTTGACATTCAGGTTCAGATATTTACCATTTCCGGAAAATTGGTGAGAACGATCAATACTTCCCAATATATGGAAGGTAACCGTTGTACAGGCATCCCTTGGGACGGATTGGACGATTATGGTGATAAAATCGGCAAGGGTGTGTACATGTACCGCGTGCGAGTGCGGAACCAAAATAATGAAATTGCAGAAAAAATTGAAAAATTAGTGATTCTGTAAAATAAAAAATAAAAATGTTCGTTTCCTCTTTTTTAGTGAAATAAGTTATAAATAATAAACGATAGAATATGAAAAAAGCATTTCTCCCACTTCTTTTGATGTCATTAGTGTTCATCACCAATGTGCAAGGACAGACGATTATCGGACAGGACAAGTATTTGAACACGATTACGACGGCTGTCCCTTTTTTGCAGATTGCTCCGGACTCTCGTGCCGGTGCCTTGGCTGACATGGGTGCTGCCACGTCCGTGGATGTGAACTCCCAGGCGTACAACCCCGCCAAGTATGTTTTCAGTCCTAACATCTTCGGTATAAGTGTGTCATACAGCCCTTGGCTGCACAACCTGCATTTGGATGACGGTATCAACCTGGCATACTTGAGCGGTTATTACAGACCAACCGAAATGGACGCCATTGGTTTCTCACTCCGTTATTTCAATCTCGGTTCCATATTGTTTACAGAAGATGGTATCGTGGGTGTGGATTACAATCCCAATGAGTTTGCCATTGACTTCACCTATAACCGTAAGCTGATTGACGAATTGTCCATCGCCATGACGCCTCGATTTGTTTATTCCAACCTTACGTTAGGACAATTTGTGGATGGTCAGGAAACGAAACCGGGTTTGGCCGGAGCCGCTGACATTTCCTTGTTCTACCAACAGGATTTCAAGGCAAGAGGTATGGAAAACAGCACCTTGCGCGCCGGTTTGAATATTCAGAATTTGGGTAGTAAAATGCGTTATTCCAGTGGAACAAACCGTCGTGAGTTCCTTCCCGCCAACCTCAAACTGGGTGTCGGTTATGAAATGGACTTTGACGGATTCAACAAACTGGCCATCACTGGAGAAATGAACAAACTGCTGGTTCCCTCCAACCCGCTTTATGCTGAGGATTCCATGGGTCGTCCGGTATATGACGAATATGGTAACCGAGTGATTGCCGCTGGCCGTAATCCTGATGTTTCCGTGCCTCAAGGTTTGATCCAGTCATTCTATGATGCTCCCGGTATCGGTTATGGCCGAAATGGTAATCCCAGTGTGTTCGGCGAGGAATTGGCTGAAATTATCTGGTCAATCGGTGCGGAGTACAGTTATAGAGACCTCTTCTTCTTCAGAGTGGGTTATTTCCACGAGAATAAAAACAAGGGTAACCGTCAGTTCCTCTCACTTGGCGCAGGTATCAAGTACAATATCTTTAATATAGATGTGTCTTATTTGGTCAGCACCAACGGAATGACCAGTCCTTTGGCCAACACATTGCGTTTCACGCTCTCCTTTGACTTTGCATCATTCAACAAGGCGGAAATCAAGAATCAAGGTAAACTTCGTTAGCGTATGGATTTCCGTGTTGGTTTCGGATACGATTCACACAGATTTGCCCCCAACAGACCTCTGGTTCTCGGGGGCATTTGTGTTCCTTTTGAGCAGGGTTTGGCCGCTCATTCCGACGGCGATGTTCTGATTCACGCTCTTTGTGATGCCCTGCTTGGCGCCGCTGCCTTGAAAGACATTGGCACCCACTTTCCCGACAATGACGACACCTTCAAAAACGCTGACAGCAAAGTGCTGCTGGCCAAAGTGGTCCGTCTGCTCTATCTCAAGGGCTGGCTGGTAAATAATGTGGACTGCACATTGGTTCTGGAGCAGCCCAAGATGCGCCCCTACATTGACCAAATGGTGGATACACTCGCCCAAATTCTGCGCATTAGTGCGGATAGAGTGTCTGTAAAAGCCAAAACCAATGAAAAAATGGGATTCACGGGCAACGGCGAAGGCATTGCCGCCACTGTAGTGGCTTCCATTGTGAAAAACGAGAACCCGTTTGTTTTAGCATGGGACACGCCCTATCAGACTCCTCCGTTTGACAAAATAAAGCCCGAGCACTATGTGCCCGCCTTTGAGTTTGGCATCGAACAGGCGAAAGCGGACATCGAAGACATCAAGAACAACCCCGAGGAACCCACTTTGCAAAACACCGTTGTGGCCCTTGACCGTGCTGGACTCGTGCTGAACCGCGTGGCCGGTGTCTTCTTCAATATCCTGGAGTGTGATTCCACGCCTGTTATGCAGGATATTGCCAATACGGTGCAACCCATGATTACGCAATATTCCAATAGTGTGTATCTGGATGAGGAACTCTTTAGGCGGGTTAAGCATGTTTATGATAATGAGTATGAACACCTTACCGGTGCTGATAAGATATTGCTGGAGCGTACCTACAACGCATTTTGCGACAATGGTGCTAACCTTTCCGCGGAAAAGAAGCATGAGTTTAATGACATCAGCATAGAACTCTCCAACCTTACGCTCGCCTTTGGCAACAACGCACTGGCTGCCACCAACAGCTGGCAGATGCGCATTACGGACAAAGCGAAACTTAAAGGACTGCCCGACAATGAGTTGGCAATCGCCGAACAGCGTGCCGCCGACCGTGGAGAAACCGGTTATGTGTTTGACTTGTCCGCACCTGCCGTCAGTGCCATTCTCAAGTATGCCGACAGTCGTGAGCTGCGCCAGGAGATGTTTATGCACTCCTGCAACAAGGCATACGGTGGTGAATTTGACAACTGCGGGAATATCAAGAAGATATTGGGATGCAGAGAGCAACTGGCTCATCTTTTAGGATATGGCAACTTTGCCCAATACGCCCTGCACGACCGCATGGCCAAGGACTGCGAGCATGTCTATAATCTGCTCGACCAACTGCGTGAGGCATCCTTGCCCGCGGCCCAACGTGAGTTGGAGTTGTTATCGGAATTTGCTCACACACAAGGGTTTGAAGGAGATTTGCAGCGTTGGGATCTGGCTTATTACACTGAAAAGCAGCAACAGGCACTCTTCCATTTGAGTACTGAGGAACTGAAACCGTATTTCAAATTGGAGAATGTGATTGACGGTGTATTCAAATTGGCGGAGCATCTTTATGATTTGCGTTTCACCACTGCCCGCAATATTTCCGTTTATCATCCTGATGTTCAGGTATATGAAGTTTACCGCAAAGAGAAATTCATGGCGGTGCTGTATCTGGACTTCCATCCCCGCGCCACCAAACGCAGCGGTGCGTGGATGACCTCCTTCCGGGAGCAGTACCTTGATGGAGACGGTCAGGATGTGCGCCCGTTGGTCAGTCTGGTGATGAACTTCACGCCCTCTACGCCGGATCACCCGTCATTACTCTCATTCAGCGAGGTGACCACCTTCTTGCACGAGTTCGGCCACGCCTTGAATGGCATGCTGTCGGAAGTGCCCTACCAGGCCATCTCGGGCACCAACTCGCCCCGTGATTTTGTGGAACTGCCCTCACAATTGAACGAGAACTGGGCAACCGAAACGGCCTTCCTGGAAACTTTCGCACGACATTACCAAACAGGCGAGTTGATTCCGACTGAATATATTGAACAATTGAAGAAGATGCGCCAATTCATGGCCGGTTACGCCTCCGTGCGCCAACTTTCGTTCGGATATCTGGACATGATGTACCATACCACACCATCGATGGAAATCCAAGATGTGCATGCCAAGGAGCGTGAGATCTTTGATCCATTGGATGTGTTGCCTGTGGTGCCTGAGGCCTGCATGAGTCCTTCGTTCAACCATATTTTCGCAGGTGGATATGCCGCTGGATATTATGGTTACAAGTGGGCTGAAATGCTTGAGGCAGATGCATTTAGCATGTTTCAAGAGGAAGGTGTCATGAACAAGGATACGGCAAAACGGTATCTGGAATGCATCCTTTCCAAAGGTGGTTCCGTACCTGCCATGGATATGTTTAAGAATTTCCGTGGCCGCGAACCGGAAATTGAAGCCCTTCTGAAACGCGACGGATTGTTGAACGATTAGTGATGCGTGAGGATTCGTTAGGATTCGTTAGGAATAATCCCTAATCGTTTTTTTACTATATTTGCGCCCTTAATTCATTACAACATGACAAGTCTGTATATCAAGGAGTTAAAAACTTTTCTAAGTTCCATTATCGGATATATTATCATCGGGGTGTTCCTGATTATTTCCGGCCTGTTCCTGTGGGTGTTTCCGAATATGGACAACATTATGGAGGCGGGTTTGTCGGATGTGCAGGGACTGTTCAACCTGTCGCAGTTTCTGTTTATCTTTCTCGTGCCGGCCATCACGATGCGTTCCTTTGCGGAAGAAAAGCGTACCGGCACGATGGATTTGCTGCTCACCAAACCGCTGACGGATATGCAGATTATCTGGGCAAAATTCCTGTCTTGCCTTACATTGCTCGTCATTGCGCTGATTCCCACATTGGTATATGTTATCTCGGTTTATTTTCTGGGTAATCCTGTCGGGAACATTGACATGGGCAGCACATGGGGGTCCTATCTCGGTTTGCTGTTTTTAGGCGCCACTTTTATTTCCGTGGGTTTGTTCGCCTCCAGTCTTACCAACAATCAGATTGTCGCGTTTATCGTTGCGGCCGCCATGTGTTTTATTCTGCTTTTCGGCTTTGCCTTCATCTACTCGTTCGAGTCGCTGGGGGCGGTGGGCTATTATCTTAAAACACTCGGTGCGGAACACCATTATGCATCCATTAGCAAAGGCGTGATCGACACCCGCGACATTATCTATTTTTGCAGTGTTATTTTTATTTTCCTGTTTGGAACACGGATGGTTCTGTTGAGCCGCAAATGGTAACCTTTAAAAGAATGCACTATGAAAAGATTTTGGGAAAAAAGCAATAAAGGACAAACCGAAGGCGGCAAACAGTTCAAGAGAAACACCATAATTGGACTGCTTGTGGCCCTGGCGGCCGTAATTCTGGTCAATGTCATCTCCTCCTTCCTGTTTTATAGAATAGACCTGACAAAAGATAAGAGACACTCCTTGTCAAAGGGCACGATTGAGATGCTGAACAACCTGGAAGACCGGGTTTACATCCGAGTGTATTTGAAAGGGAAAGACCAACCTGCCGATTATCAGTTGTTTGCAAAACAAGTGGAACAGGTTTTGCAGGATTTTAGAGGTTATTCCAAGAATGTCTATTTTGAGTTCATCGACCCATTGGAAGGAAAGACTGCCGAGGAGGTGAATTCCATTTTGGGCGAATTTGTGAAAAAAGGTCTGGATCCCATACCTGTCAGTCGTGAGGATGGCAGCGGATACTCCACGCACATGGTGATTCCAGGTGCCATCGTTTCCTACCGTGACCACGAGTATCCTGCCAAATTGGTGGTGTCGGACCCCTCCGGCGCAAACTGGATGCAATATTCCATCGAAGAGTTGGAATACAATTTAGTGGCTCCCATCCGGCGACTAATGAAGACCGAAAAACCGCGCGTGGCTTTCTTGGATGGTCATGGAGAATTGGATTTCTGGAACACTTGTTGGGTAGGCATGCAATTGCAGCGTTTCTACAATGTGGGCCGCATCACTTTGGATGGTAAGATAAACAGTTTGCGGGAGATAAGTGTATTGGACTCTACATCGCAGACGCTGGAGCTTGGCCGCAACAAATACGATGTGCTGATTATCGCACAACCCACCCAACCTTTCAAGGAGTATGACAAATACATAATCGACCAGTTCATCATGCGAGGTGGCAAGGTGTTGTGGCTGATTGACAACACTACCGCCTCTTTGGACAGTCTGCAAAACACGCCAGAGTTCTTTGCCACGCCGCGTGCGCTTTATGTCAACGACCTGTTGTTTACCTATGGTGTGCGCATTAACCCTAACTTGATACAGGATCTCAGTTGTCTGCCGATTCCGCAGCAAGTGGGCTTTATCGGTGACCAACCGCAATACAAGTTCATGGCATTCCCGTACATTCTGGATATCGTGAACTTTGGCGACCACCCGATTGTACGCAATATCAAGGAGGTGAAGTCTGAATTTGCTGGAAGCATTGATTTAGTGGGCAAGAACGCGGACCTTAAGAAAACTGTGCTTCTCTGCAGTTCCGACCGGTCGAAATTGGTGCCCACCCCCTCCATTGTCACGCTCAAAGTGGGCGTTACCCAACCAAATCCCCAGGAATTTGCTTTCCGCAATCTGCCTGTCGCCGTGCTCGTGGAGGGCGAATTTGAATCCGCCTTCAAAGGCATCTTGCCGGTGGAGTTTGACACGATAAAGGAACTCGACTTCCGTCCTAAGGGCGAGTATTCCCGCCAGATTTTTGTCTCCGACGGCGATATCATCCGTAATCCTTTCGACAAAAAGCGCAACCAGCCCTATCCGGCAGGTTATGATATATATACCCGCAAGATGTATGACAATACAGAGTTTATCGTAAACTGCGTCAACTATTTGTGCGCGGATGATGATCTGCTCCAGCTCAGAAGCAAAAATTTCAGAATAGGATCCCTGAATAAAGAGAAAATCAGAGGACATAAAACTTTTTTGGCGACACTCAATATTGTGATACCATTGGCCGTTATTGCTATTATGGGTATCATCCTTATTTTGTTGAGGAAATCCAAATTTTCAAGAAAAAATTCCAAATAGGATTCTAATTTATAATCTAAAAATAGTTTAATTATGAAAAAATTGTTTGTATTCATTATGATCGTCTTTTGTGCGATGCCTATTTTTGCACAAAAGGATCTTGAACTTGACAAACCCATCAATCCGGATCCCAAAGTGAAAATCGGGAAATTGGACAACGGGCTTACCTATTACATTCGCGAAAACAGCTATCCGAAGGACCGCGTAGAGTTTCGTTTGGCCGTTAACGCCGGTTCCAACCAAGAAACCGACGCCCAACAAGGATTGGCGCACTTTACGGAGCACATGGCATTCAACGGCATTGAGGGTTTCCCGAGCAACAGCGTGGTGGATCACCTGCGTAGCAAAGGTGTGGTGTTCGGCGCCGACCTTAACGCTTACACGAGTTTTGATGAGACAGTCTATATGATACCCATGCCTACGGATGATCCCGGCAATATTGACTTGGGTCTCAAGATTTTGCGCGGCTGGGCTGCCGGACTGCTCTACGACAATAAGGAAATCGACGAGGAACGCGGTGTTATCATCGAGGAATACCGTCTCGGTCTTGGTGCCGATGACCGCATGCGCAAGGAATATTGGCCTGTCTTGATGAAAGGTTCCCGCTACGCTGACCGTATGCCTATTGGAAAATTGGATATTCTTCAAACATTTGATTATCAGGTTATCAAAGACTTCTACAAAGATTGGTATCGTCCGGATCTGCAAGCCGTGATTGTCGTGGGTGACATCAATGCCGCTGAAGTGGAAGCCAAAATTAAGACGATGTTCGGCAACATCCCTGCCAAGCAAAACCCCAAAAAGAAAGAAATCTACGGCATAGCCCCGAATCAGGAACCTTTGGTGGCTGTCTGCACCGACCCTGAGGCCACAGGCAATCAGGTGATGCTCATCCGCAAACACAAACATGCCCCGATGAAAACCATCGGCGATTTCCGTCAGCAGCTCTGCATTGACCTTTACAATACGATGTTTGACGCTCGTCTTTCCGAAATGACACAAGATTCAAAATGCCCGTTCCTGCACGCTGGTGCCGGTTATGGTGATTTTATCGGCAATACCGACGCATACGCTGCACAAGCCATGGCAAAGGAGAACCGCATCCCTGAAGCTTTGACCGTGCTCTTGCAAGAGGATTATCGCGTGCTGAAATACGGTTTCCTGCAAACGGAACTCGACCGCGCTAAAGAGGAATTGCTGGAAAATTACGACAAGGCAGCCAAGGAGGTTGACAAGACCGAATCCGCCCGCTTCGCTTCCGAATACATCAACAATTTCCTGCGTCAAGACCCCATTCCGGGAGCAAAACGCGAGAACGCATACGCCAAGAAACTGATGGAAGGCATCACGCTGGAAGAAATTAACGCTTTGGCCAAAAATTGGGTTACGGAAGACAACATGGTGGCTATCATCACCGCCCCTGACAAAGAAGGCGTGAAGGTCCCCACCAAAGAAGAAATCCTTTCTATTTTGAAAGACAAATCGCTGACGAATGTGGATCCCTATGTGGACACCTATAAAGAACAGGAAATTCTTGAAAAAGAGAATCTTAAACCAGGTAAAGTTGTTTCTACGGAAAAAATCGAAACGGTGGGTGCTGAAAAATGGACGCTATCCAACGGCATTACGGTTTATCTGAAGAAAACGGATTATAAGAACGATGAGATTCTGTTCAGAGCTTCCAGCAAGGGTGGAAAAACATTGTATCCTGTGAAAGACCTTGCTTCAGCCGATTTCGCTGCTGATATTATTGACCGTGGCGGTATCGCTGAGATTGATTACAATTCCTTGATGAAGAAGATGAAAGGTAAAAATGCGGGTGTGACTCCCGATATTAGTCTGCTGACCGAAGGATTCAACGGATCGTCCGCTCCGAAAGATTTGGAATTCTTCTTCCAATACCTTAATGCTTTCTTCACCAATCCCCGTATTGATGAAAACGCTTTCCAACTGGTGATGGATGAAACGAAAGAACAAATCAAAATGATCACCGCCCAACCGATGTACAAGTTTATCGGCAAATTCCTGGAAGCTGCCATGAACAACGATCCGTATATGAAACAAGCGTTCTCCTACGATGACGAATATTTCGCACAAGTTGATTTCAAGCGTGCTGTGCAAATTTACAAGGAGCGTTTCGCCAATCCTGCCGATTTCGACTTCTTCTTTGTGGGTAATTACGATGAAAAAGAGATGAAAGAGTTTGTGGAACTCTATCTTGGTTCTTTGAAAACCGATCCTAAAAACAAAGAGAATTATAATATCAGCGTGCTCAAACCGCGTCCTGACAAAGCCACTACACAAACCATCTATGCCGGTACCGAAGAACAGGGCTGGATGGGTATGTATATTACCAATCCTATCGACTGGAGCTACCGCAACAGCATTATCGCTGATATGATCGGTGAAGCTTTGGATATCCAGTTCGTCAAGATTGTCCGTGAAAAGATGGGTGATGTCTATTCCCCGATGGTGCAGATGGGCGCCAGCAAACTACCTCGTCCTGAAATGACCCTGATGATTCTCTTGGGATGCGACCCCACCAAAACCGACAAATTGGCCGAAGCCAGCTTGAAAATCCTCAATGACTTCAAGGCCAAGGGTCCCGACAAGAAAACGATGGAACTGATCAAAAAGCAGATGTTGAGCACTCGCGCCAAGAACATCCAGACCAACAGTTTCTGGTTGAGTTACATCAGTGGAAAAATCATCCAAGGCGAAGTTATGACTCCTCCATCTGAATACGATAATGTTGTGAATTCCGTCACCAAGAAGGAAATGGTGGAGTTCATGAAGAAATACTTCAACACCGACGTCTATACGCGTGCTGACATGCACCCGACCACCATGCAGAAGTAAGTAAGGAGCGAGCTATGTCTCGCTCCTATAACAGTAAGCGAGCTATGTCTCGCTCCCCAAAAAACACCTAATATGACAAACTACGAACTGAAATACAAAATCGCCGATATGGCGTTGGCCGAATGGGGCCGCAAAGACATAGAAGTATCCCAAAAGGAGATGCCGGGTTTGATGGCGCTCCGTGAAAAATATGGGGATTCCAAACCACTCAATGGCGTGCGCATCATGGGCTCATTGCACATGACCATCCAGACTGCTGTCCTAATTGAGACATTGGTGCATTTGGGTGCCGAAGTGCGCTGGTGCAGTTGCAACATCTTCTCCACTCAAGACCACGCAGCCGCAGCGATTGCCGCTACGGGTGTGAATGTGTTTGCTTGGAAAGGCGAATCACTGGAAGATTACTGGTGGTGCACCAACCAGGCCCTCTCTTTCCCTGGAGGAAAAGGCCCGCAACTCATCGTGGATGACGGTGGCGATGCCACCTTGCTTATCCATCTGGGTTATAAAGCGGAAGAAGATCCTACGGTTTTGGATAGAGAACCCTCTTCTCACGAAGAAGCTGTTATCTTCCAGACTTTGAAGGAGATTCTGAAGGAAGATCCGCACAAATGGCACAATATGGTGAAGGAAATCAAAGGCGTGTCAGAGGAAACAACCACAGGCGTGCATCGTCTTTATCAAATGATGGAGCGTGGCGAACTGCTCTTCCCCGCTATCAATGTGAACGACTCTGTCACCAAGTCCAAATTCGACAACAAGTATGGCTGCCGTGAGTCTTTGGCTGACGGCATCAAGCGCGCCACCGATGTGATGGTGGCCGGCAAAGTGGTTGTCGTCTGCGGTTACGGCGATGTGGGCAAAGGCTGCGCCCAGTCCATGAAGTCCTACGGCGCACGCGTTATCGTCACGGAAGTGGATCCCATCTGCGCACTGCAGGCCGCTATGGAAGGATTCGAAGTGAAGACCGTTGAGGATGCGCTTGAAGAAGGCAACATCTATGTTACCTGCACAGGCAACTGCGATGTCATCACCGTTGACCATCTCAACAAGATGAAAGACCAGGCCATTGTGTGCAACATCGGCCACTTCGACAACGAGATTCAAGTGAACGCTTTTGAATCACAACCGAACATCCGCAAGCGTAACATCAAACCGCAGGTGGATGAGTACATCTTCCCCGACGGGCACTCCATTTTCATTTTGGCCGAGGGCCGTTTGGTGAACTTGGGTTGCGCTACCGGACACCCCTCTTTCGTGATGAGCAACTCTTTCACCAACCAGACTATGGCACAGCTCGACTTGTGGCAAAATGATTACAAGGTCGGTGTATATAACCTGCCCAAGCACTTGGACGAAGAGGTCGCCCGTCTGCATTTGAGCAAAATCGGTGTGAAACTGACCAAACTCACCCAAAAACAGGCCGACTACATTGGCGTGAAGGTGGAAGGACCGTTTAAGACGGACACATACCGGTATTAGACTTTTTACAACATAAGATAAGAATAAGGGCGGCCCTAAATGGTCGCCCTTCCTGTTCCAGATGATAAAAAAACGCTTTCTCTTCATAATAACATTGTTGGCCGTAACGGCGCGTGTCTGTTTGGCGCAGTCGGACTCCCTTGTTTTAGTGCAAGCGCGGTGGCAGGTGGATTCCATTGATGGTATGGTGTTGAAAACCATACACTTTAACCATCACGAATATTTCCACAGCAACCAATTTATGGCGGTGTTGGAGATCCCGTCCCAATCGGGGCACACCCTGCAATTGGCATACGAACCCGTCCGCACCCCCACATCCACCATTGCGAAGCGCCACCATGCCGTGGCTGCCATCAACGGCTCGTTCTTTGATATGGACAAGCACAACCCCGTTTGTTACCTGCGCATTGACGGTCAAGATATTGGGGAAAACACGCCCGGCAAAGACACGGTGAATAGGAAGTATTATCAGTACGGAACCTTGCTTATTAACGGCGACTCCGTGCGCATTGCGCGCACCGACAGCAGTCGCTGCTGGGAGCGGACTCTGCCCGACAGCAATATTATGACCGCCGGTCCGCTGCTACTGCTCCATGGCGAAGTCCAACCCTTTCGCCATGACCGCACATTTGTGAGCAACCGGCACCCACGCACCGCCGTGGGTATCCGCCCCGACGGCACCCTGCTGCTGTTTGTGGTGGATGGACGCTCTAAAGAGTCTGAGGGCATGTCGCTGGACGAACTTACGAAAACCCTGAAATGGCTGGGTTGCACGGATGTGCTGAACATGGACGGCGGAGGTTCCACCACGCTCTATCTTGAGGGATGGGCTAACGGAGGCATCGTCAACTATCCAATAGACAATGGGCGCTTCGACCACCACGGAGAACGCGGCGTGTCCAATGCCATACTGGTAATCAGAAATAGGTGAATGGGGAGCAAGAGGTGAAAAGGGTAAAAGGTGCAGGGCTCTGGCAAAATGATGGCCAGTCTTCGGTCTTTCGTCTCAACTCTCAACTGTAAACCCTAAGTCTCATCCCATCGAAACGGGTGTTGTAGCGGCGGCAAGGATACTTGGAAGGGCCGCTTAAAACATTGCCATCCAAAATGTTAAAGGTGGAGCCGCACAAGGAGTCTATGAGTCGTAATCCATCGGGAGCCACAAACAACCAGGATTCCTGCTCGCCCCAATCATGGGGACACGCCCGGTCGAACGCATTGAAATTCCATTCGTCCAAACGATAAACAATAATGCCGTTCACTCCGCCAGTGAAATATTCATATCCTCCGTAAGTGTTTAATCTGTAATATTGTACATCATTCGGATAGATATAGAAGTCAACTTTTGCGTTGGGAATAGGGCCTTGGTATATATCGCAGCATACCAAAAGGGGCAAAATGCATACGAAAACAAAAAGTATTTTTTTCATAGTTTAGTAAATCCCGGGGAAAATCTTATATCGTTTCAAATCAGTGAATTCCTTGCCAAAAAACTGTGTGTAGCGTTCATAGACCGCCTTTGAGCGCGGAATGATGTTGGCGCAAGTCCAGAGCAGGAACACGGCGCCCGACACAGACCAGATCAAAATGGCAAACCCGAGCCATTCCAGAATCTCGCCCGTGTAGTTAGCGGAACTGATCTTGTTGAATGGCCATCCTTTAGGCAAGTAGTAGTTGTTGTCGGTGACATCCTCTCGCAGGTTGCGGATTATGCGGTCGGAGTGCAGGTTGATGACCATACCGAAAACGAAAATCAGGGTGCCCAGGATGAACTGCCATGACCAGAACCAGGAGATGGGGTAGGCGTTTTCCGGGCAGAAGAAGAATAGCCAGCCGCCCTGCATGATGGCGTTCAGGGTGTTGAACAAGGCACCGGTAATGATGATGGAAATAGGCATTTTACTTTGTCCTTTCATCAGGAGCGGGAAGATGAACGATCGTTGGAAGTAGTGGAACTCGAAGAAGAAAAAGATGACGAAAGTAACTATGTTAAAAGGTTTTACATCACCTATGGTGGACAGATAATACAGCAGCAGCATCGTGAAAAACACGGGTGATTCCATGATGAACCAGCCCAGATTGCTGCGCACGGACATGCCCCAGCGATTATTGAAGGTCATGCCGTAAGCGGGAGTCACAAATTGCAATGTGATGAAGACCCCGACGCCCAAAAAGGTCATGATAATCAGAATATAGTCGTATATTTGACTGAAAAGTTCCATGATGACAGGTTTTTAGGAAAAAGATTCTCCATTAAAGATCTTTTTGCGTTTGAAATAATGCAGAAACACCACCGATTTGGGATATGTGTCGGTGAAAGCCAGTTTGGGGAGCGTGTTTCGCTTGGCTTTGCATTTGTCATAATTCTTGTAAAAGTCGTGCATCGCCTTGTAAACGGAAACGAAGTCGCGGAAATGGCCTTGGAGCAGGAAGAAGACAGCAGCGATTTGGTCGAGGAAGAATTTCACCAGCAGAGTACGGGCGATGCGTTCTTCCGGCAGGTTCTTGAGTAGCAGGAACAGGTTGTTGCGGAAGTTGAGGTAGGTTTTGTACGAATTGTTTTTGGGCAAGGTGCCACCGCCGATATGGTAAACCACCGATTTGGGGTTGATTTTGATTTTGTAGCCGGTGTTTTTGATGCGCCAGCAGAAATCAATCTCTTCCATGTGCGCGAAGAAGTCGGGGTCGAGTCCTCCCATGGTGCGATATACATCGCTGCGCACAAACATGGCCGCGCCGGAGGCCCAGAAAATGTCGGCCTCAGTATCGTATTGCCCATGATCTTTTTCCAGATTGCCGAACACGCGCCCGCGGCAGAATGGGTATCCGTATTTGTCGATGTATCCGCCCGCCGCACCCGCATACTCGAACTCATCGCGCTTGGAATAAGAAAGCAGTTTGGGCTGCACAGCGGCAATCTTGGGGTTGGCGTCCATCATCTCAATGATGGGCTCGATCCAGTGTTCCGTAACCTCGATGTCCGAGTTCAGCAGACAGTAGTATTCGGCTTCCACTTTCTCGAAAGCGAGATTGTAGCCGCGCGCGAATCCTTCGTTCCGCTCATGTTCCAGCACCCGTATGTCCGGATAATGCGTCTTCAAAAAATTGACGGAGTCATCGGAAGAAGCATTGTCGGCAATTATAATCTCCGCATAATCAGGAAGATACTTGATTAAAACGGGTAGAAACTGCTCCAAATACCGCTTCCCATTCCAGTTTAATATGACAACCGCAACTTTCGCCATTCTTTTGCTTTTTGTATAATTTTGCAAAAATAAGAAAAAAGTTTTTATGTCGATGCGCTTGCCGCTTGGAGTTGCTTTGAAAAATATTTTTCTGAAACAGAAAAACATATCAAAAAAAATGCTACCTTTGCCGCCCGAAATAAGAAAGGTAAAAAGTATTAAAAATTAGACGTTTAAATTATGTATTTGACAAGCGAAGTTAAGAAAGAAATTTTTGAAAAATACGGAAAAAGCGCAACCAACACCGGTTCCCCTGAAGCACAAGTCGCGCTTTTCACGCACCGTATCAAACATCTTACCGAGCATGTGAAGACTTATGGCAGCGACAAAGTGACGAAACGCGCCTTGATCAACTTGGTAGGAAAGAGAAAGAAAATGCTCGAATATCTGAAGAGACAAGATATTGAGCGCTACAGAGCACTTATTAAGGAATTAGGTCTTAGAAAATAATTTTAAGAAACATTTTATAAAAAAGGGGCAATTTTATAAAATTGCCTTTTTTTGATTTTTAAGACCGCTGCTCTTATTATTAATTATTAATCTGAAACATCATGTTAGGAATAAACACATCCTTTGAATTAGGAGATGGTCGTGTTGTGACCATCGAGACAGGCAAGTTGGCCAAACAGGCCGACGGGTCTGCTGTCGTCAGAATGGGCGACACCATGATTCTCGCAACGGTATGTTGCAAGAAAGAGGCCGTTGAGGGTACCGATTTCATGCCCCTCCAGGTCGAATATCAGGAGAAATACGGCGCACTCGGCCGCATTCCGGGCGGTTTTTTCCGCCGCGAGGCACGCCCCTCCGAATATGAAATTCTCATCGCACGTCTCGTTGACCGTGCCATCCGCCCGCTTTTCCCGGCGAACTTCCACGCTGAAACTCAAGTTATTGTTACGCTGATTTCCGGTGACAAGAACCAACTGCCCGACTGCCTCGCCTGTTTGGCCGCCTCTTCCGCTATCGCCGTTTCCAATATTCCCTTTGAGTGCCCGGTTTCTGAAGTCCGCGTGGGCCGCGTGAACGGACAATTTGTGGTTAACCCCACCGTTGAGCAAATGGAATCCTCCGACATCGACATGATCGTGGCCGCCTCTATGGACAACATCATGATGGTGGAAGGTGAGATGAAGGAAATCTCCGAAGAGGACATGGTCGCCGCGCTGACTTTCGCCCAGGAGAACATTAAAGTGCAATGCCAGGCACAGCTTGACTTGGCCGCCAAGGTTCCCACTGCCTATCCGAAACGTGAGTACTGCCACGAAACCAACGATGAGGAAATCCGTGAGCGTATCAACAAAGAAACCTACGACAAGGTTTACGCTATCGCCAAATCCTTCATGGGCAAACAAGCCCGTAATGAGGCCTTCGACCAAGTGTTGGCTGAATTTATGGAGACGATTCCTGAAGAGGAACGCGAAGAAAAAGAAAACATGGTGAAACGCTACTACAGCGATGTGCAATATCACGCTATGCGTAACATGATTCTCGACGAGCGTATCCGTTTGGATGGCCGTGGCACCGAGGACATTCGCCCCATCTGGATTGAACCCGGATATCTTCCTTCCGCTCATGGTTCCGCTATCTTCACTCGTGGCGAAACCCAAGCCCTGGCCACTTGTACACTGGGCACCAAATTGGATGAGCAGATGATTGATGGCGCCGTCATCGAAGGTTCCAGCCGTTTCATGCTGCATTATAACTTCCCGCCTTACAGTGTGGGTGAAGTGAAACGCATCGGCAGCACCGGCCGCCGCGAAATCGGTCACGGTAACTTGGCCAAACGCGCCCTTCTTCCTATGATTCCGTTCGACGACCCGTCTTTCCCTTATACGGTTCGTATCGTTTCCGATATTCTCGAATCCAATGGTAGTTCCTCTATGGCTACGGTTTGCGCCGGCACACTGGCACTGCTCGACTGCGGTGTTAAGATGAAAAAGCCCGTTTCCGGTATCGCTATGGGTTTGATTACCGACGAGAATTCCGACAAATACGCTATCCTCTCCGATATTCTCGGCGATGAGGACCACCTTGGCGACATGGACTTCAAGGTTTGCGGTACTGAAGATGGTATTACCGCATGCCAGATGGACATCAAGATCCATGGTCTTTCTCCCGAAGTGATGGCTGAGGCATTGGCACAGGCACACAGAGGCCGTATGTTCATCCTCGGCAAAATCAAAGAAGCCATGCCCGCTCCGCGCGAGGATTACAGACCCTTCGTTCCGCGCATCATCCAAATGCAAATTCCGCGCGAATTTATTGGTGCTGTTATCGGACCTGGAGGCAAGATCATCCAAGAGATGCAGCGTGAAACCAACACCACCATCAACATCGAGGAAGTGGGCGATTTCGGCGTTATCGATATCGCAGCTCCCAATGTGGACGATATCAATGCCGCCATTGAACGCATCAACCTCATCTGCACCAAACCCGAAGTGGGCGAAGTGTACGAAGGCACCATCAAAACGATCACCGCTTTTGGCGCATTCGTTGAATTTCTGCCTGGCACCGACGGTTTGCTGCATGTGACCGAAATCGCATACCGCCACATTGACAATGTGGAGGATGTGTTGAAGGTGGGTGACAAGATTAAAGTCAAACTTATCGAAATCGACGAGAAGACCGGCAAGTACAGATTGTCTCACAAGGTACTGCTCCCGAAACCGGAAGGTTACACCGAGCAGGAAGCAAGACCTCGTGGCAACAATGGCCGTCCTTCCCGTCCTAATGGCAATGACCGCCGCAATGGTGGCGATCGCGGTCCGCGCGGCAACAATCCTCGTGGCCCTCGTAACAATGACCGTCGTCCTCACAACGACAACCGCGAGCAACAGCCGAGACGCGAAGAACCGCAAGCTCCCGCTACTCCCGAGCTTCCGGATTTCCCCGAACTTGACTAATCCATATAGTGACAATATTGAAAAAGCAGGGTGAAAGCCCTGCTTTTTTTATGTGTAAAAGTGCTATAAATTAGGATTTTCGAAGTTGTATCCGCATTACCGTACCTTCGTCAATAACAGAAGATTTGACGAAGAGTTTGCCTTTGTGGTACTCGTTGATGATGCGTTTGGCCAATGTCAGCCCCAAACCCCAACCGCGGTTTTTGGAAGTGTAACCGGGTGAGAATATCTTCTTGTGCATTTTGGCCGGAATACCTTTGCCGGTATCTTCAATGTCCACAAAAACCTTGTTCTTCTCTTCCGAAATGCGAATGTTGATGGAACCCTTACCATCCATGGCGTCCACGGCGTTTTTGCAGAGATTTTCCACTACCCACTCAAACAAATAGCGATTCAACGGAAGCACGAGTTGCTCCATCTCGGGTTTGTGGAAAGTGATGTTCACCATGGAGGACAAGCGGGTTTGCAAATAGGGAACAAATTCGCTGATTACCATAATGAGGTCGGTGTCGTTCAATACAGGAGCGGAACCGATTTTGGAGAAACGCTGCGCAATCGTCTCCAACCGCTTCACATCCTTCCCGATCTCAGTGGGTATGGACTGGTCCACATCCATTTCTTTCAGCAGCTCATTCCAAGCCATCAGCGAGGAGATGGGCGTGCCCAGCTGGTGCGCTGTCTCTTTGCTCATGCCCACCCAAATCCGGTTTTGCTCCGAGCGGCGGGTTACACTAAGCAGTAAATAAGCGATAATCAGGAAGATGATAATGAATCCAAGTTCAATGAAAGGAACCAAACGGAGTTGTTTCAACACGGGAGATTCCTCGTAGAACACATAGCAGGTGCCATGATCGAGCAGATTGATCTCAATGGGCTTGTTGGAAGCCATCATCTTGTCCAAAGTTTCCAGCAATAGAGTGGTGTCGGCCAGTTGGGTGGAGTCGATATTGCCTGTGTTGATAATGTTCTTTTTCGTGCTATCCGTGATGATAACGGGCACGGATGCCGAGTTGATGACGGTTTCCTGGAAGAAAGACTCCACCAGGTTGTCAATCACCACATGAAGTTCAGCATAGGCAGGCGCTTCCTGATAGTAAATGGTCAGGTAGCGGTTGGCAATATACGGGATGGTGAGACTGTTGTATTTGGCTTTGTCTTCCTCGCCCATTTCCTTGATGTTGCGCATGCGCGAGACACTGTCTGGCACATTGACGGAAGCGTCTATGCTGCCGCCCCGGCTGGTCACAATCAGTGGGACTGTCTTGTTGGCTGAAATAATGCTCTGATAGAATGTAAGATCCTCATCCAGCGGTGCTTCAATAATTTTTTGGATGGCCGTAGCCAATATCTTCGCATGGTTGTCCTCCTCCAACTTGATGGAGTTGAAGAAGTTCTCTGTCTCGTTTACGATTTTTGCCTTATACGAGATGGCTCCCGCCCAAATTTCGATACGCTTGCGCTCTTCTTGGGCGATATTATTGAACAGTTTGTTGGAATAGATGATGATAAGCACAAAAACGACCGCCGCAGAGATGAAAAGCAGCCATTTCCAACGGGCACTATGCAGGTCGTTTTTGGCCATGATGGTATGGTTTTATTCTGCTGCCACGAGCAGTTTGTCGATAATCTGCTCCACGGTGATGCCTTCGGCTTCCGCCTTGTAGTTTTTGATGATACGGTGGCGTAAAATGTTGTGTGCCACAGCTTTCACATCCTCAATATCGGGAGAGTACTTGCCATCCAGAACGGCGTGTGTGCGGGCACCAATGATCAGAAACTGGGAGGCTCGCGGACCGGCACCCCAGGAGAGGTAGTCGTTGGCCCATTGGTGCGCTTTTGATGTGCCCGGGCGGGTGAGCGTAGCCAGATTCACGGCATAGCGATAGACATTCTCCGGAACAGGCACTTTCTGCAACAACTTCTGGTAGAAGATGATATCCTCCACAGTCAGCACACGTTTGGGTTCCTGCATGGCGCCGTGGATGGTGCTTTTCACGATTTGAACCTCCTCATCTTGAGAAGGATAATCCAGCATAATATTGAACATGAAGCGGTCTTGTTGGGCCTCTGGCAGCGGGTAGGTACCCTCTTGCTCAATTGGGTTTTGTGTGGCCAGCACAAAGAACGGGTCGGGAAGGGCGTAGGTGGTGCCGTTCATACTGACGGAGCGCTCCTGCATGGCTTCCAGCAAAGCGGATTGCGTTTTGGGCGGGGTACGGTTGATCTCGTCCGCGAGCACGATATTGGCGAATATAGGGCCCTTTACAAACTTGAAATTACGGCTGTCGTCCAGAATCTCGGCACCCATGATGTCGGAAGGCATCAAGTCGGGGGTGAACTGGATACGGTTGTAACTCATATCCACCGCCTTGGCTATTGTGGTGATCATCAATGTTTTAGCCAGTCCGGGCACACCAATCAGCAATGCGTGGCTGCGACTGAACATGGCCATTAGGATGTTCTTTACCACTTCATCCTGGCCCACTATCACCTTGGCGATTTCCTGTTTCAGCTCTTTATATTTTTCAACGAAAGCCTCAATGGCTTCCACATCCGTTTTCGTGTTCAAATCCATATTAGTAGTTCAATTAATTTTGTATCAGTTCCCTTGAATAATACCTGTTAAGGAATCTGCCATTTGGTAACGAAGGAACATTCCTTATATTGTGCATTCAGTTTAATGCTGGTCACTTTCACTTTGTCCACCACCCATTTTTGGAGGGCGTTGTATTTTTTCTCTTCAAGTGCGGCGTTTTTGATCATGTCATAATCTTCCACGATGTTGGCGCGGTGTTCGGCAACCTTCTCTTTGAGGTAAATGAGCCGGTAAGCCATGATGCCGTCATCGTTCACGAAGGGCACGCATTCGGAGTATTCGCCGGGTATTAATTTATTGATAGAGGCGAAAGTGGCCTCATCCAGAGACTGTCTGTCAAAGTTGTGGGAATTGGTGTAGGGATTCACCACCATGCCTCCGTTGGATTTCGTGGGTCCTTCGGAGAACCTTTTGGCCGCCTCTTCCAAGCTGAGTTTCTCGTTAATGATGATGCCGCGCACGCTGTCAAGGTAGGAGATGGCTTTCACCTGCTCTTCGGTGGAGGGTTTGGGTTGGATGAGGATGTGGGCAACATGGATGGACTCGCCCTTGCGCTCGATCATCTGGATGATGTGGTAACCGGCGCGGGTTTTAAGCACTTGTGAGATTTCGCCGGACTTCAGGTTGAAGGCCACGGCTTCGAATTCGGGGTAGAGGGTGCCGCGTTCCACGAAACCGAGGTCGCCGCCCTTGGAGGCGCTGCCGGGGTCATCGGAGTAGAGGCGTGCGAGCATGGAGAACTTCTCGCCCCGGAGCACGCGCTCGCGGTACTCGTTCAAGCGCGCCTTCACGGCTTCTGTCTCTTCTTCGCTAACCGGCGGAATTTTTACAATTTCGCCAAACTGGTAGCTGGTGGGTACAACGGGCAGACTGTCAGCACTCAGGTTTTTGGCAAACTGCTTCACCTCCGAAGGGGTGACCGTGATGTTGCTGGTGATCTTGGACTGGACCTGATCGATCAGTGCCTGCTCATACATCATCTCCTTTAAATCCTTCTTGATTTCGGAAATGGGTTTGTGGAAATATTCCTCAATGTATTTCGTGTTGCCGCCCACTTGTTGCAGAAAGTAGGAGAGCCGGCTGTTTACAAGATAGTCCACTTCCTCGTCGGTGACCTCAATGCTGTCCAACTCGGCTTGGTTGACCATCAGTTTGTTAAACATCAGCGTCTCAAGAATATAGCATCGTGTTTCTTCCGGATCCTCCACCGTGTTGAATTGGGCGGTGTAGTCAAGGTAGTGCTTTTCCAGATCCGACTGCATAATGATTTCCTTACCGATGACCGCCACAATGCCGTCAACGGGGATCCCGCCGCCTTGGGCGAGCACAGAAACGCTGCACATCAGAAACAGCAGGCCGCAGAAAAATGTTTTTTTCATCATGCGTTCATCGTCTTTAAACCAATTTGCGTCCTCAAAAACGCGGGGCGAAAATACAAAAAAAAGAAGACGACCGCCTTCTTTTCCTTGATAAAAACGCAATTATCGGACAGTTATTATTTTCTGCCGAGACTTTCGTCAGAAACGGTCAGTTTCTTTCTGCCTTTCGCTCTGCGGGCAGCCAACACACGGCGACCATTAGCGGTGGACATTCTCTCTCTGAAACCGTGTTTGTTTCTGCGTCTTTCATTTGAAGGTTGATATGTTCTTTTCATCTCTCTAAATGTTTGTTTTTTACTCTCTTTTTTGGGGGTGCAAAAATACACTTTTTTTCAAATAAACAAACTTTTTATTGTTAAAAAAAATTATAGTCTGATTTGCTGTCTGTATTTCCACTTTTTTTAGTATTATTGCTTTTCTGTTTAAAATGAATAAATTTTTGCCCCTATGAATAAGAATATTTTTGCGTTATTTGTTGCCATCTTATTGGTTATCAGCAATTTCTCGTTTGCCCAAACCGAATCTCCCTATATGGATTTCAATCCGGTGCAGATTAAGGAAAATGCGAAGTACGCCAAGAATTTTACCCCTAACAATTATGACAGCAAGGTTTTATACAAATGCATGTCCGAGGTGTTGGACGCCGCCCGTGCGCAATACCGCTTCTTGCCGCCCATGAAGCACGATATCAACATGGACTCCACCGCGCAGTTCCAGGCCGACTACATGGCCTCCAAGGATGAGAAGACGGAAGACAACTTCGCTCCATACAAGACTTTGCCATACCGTATGCGCAAATATAGCTTGTCGGGCAATGGTTTCGAACTGGTCACCAAAGTGAAAGCGTACCTCGGTGAGCAGGAATATTCCTACTATGACCTTTGCTTGGCCGCCGTGCAGACATTTCTGAAGAATGCGAAACAAGTGGAAGTCCTGTTGGACAGACAATACAGTTATGTGGGCCTGGGCATGAATACCGACGCGCAGATGAAGAACATGTACATTTCGATGGTGTTCGGCAACGACCGCTCTTTCAATCCGTATAAGCCGGCCTACGGAGCCAAGGACCTGCCTTACTCCAAAGGTATGGCCAATCTCAAGGCATACGATGACAAAATATGCAAGAAATGCGCTGCCGAACCCGCACTTGAAGTGCTTTCCGAATATGTCAGCATCAGCAAAAACGGTGAAGTTTACATCAAATGCGACGATTACAAGCAACTGAAAAAACTCATCGGCAAAGAAGGGGACGCCATCGCCATCGATTTTGTGCAACGCAGCCAATACGAATGCGACGGATTCAATATTGATTACGACCATGCCAACCGCGGTTTTGTCACCAAACCCATCACCTTTGAAACGATTATGGAGAAGAACGAAAACGCGAACCTCAAGAGCGGCAAGCTGATTGCCAAAGTGGCCGATCTTCCGGAACAAGTGGAACTGAACAAGGATGTGGACATTCATGTGTTGGTGTTGAAAGAGGGCAACCGCGTTTGCCGTACCATCATCCCGAAGAATATTGAGGTGAAGAATGCCTCCTATACGGAGAAAATCAACTATTTGAAAGATGAAAAAGGCATCAAGAGCGCTGGTGAATGGGTTATTACGCCTGAGGAGAGCACGTTCAGCGTTTCATTCCCATACGATTTGAAGAAAACCGACTACACAACCGCCGCTTTTGACTCCGTACTGAAAAATGCGGATGTTCCGGAATACACGGTCAATAAAATTGAGATTATTGCCCACAATTCCCCGAATTACTACAAGGATGCCAATTACCAGAAGATTCAGACCAAACGCGCTGAGTTTTTGAAGAAAGATATGCTCACCAAATCACCCGGTGCCGACATTACCATCAGCTACGATTATTGTTGGGAGGACTTCAAGAAGAGCATTGTGAACAATGGGGAATACTATGATTTGAGTTTCCTCACGCTGGACGAAGCCGCCCGCCAGCTCCGGAGCGACAGCTGGGCGCTGAAAACCCTCGACAGCGGTTGGTTGGCCCCGTGCCGTTACTATGAGATCAAGTATTATGTCACCTATTCCGCTTCCACCAAGGAACAGGAAGAGGCCTTCGCCACATGGAAATTCAATCAGGCCATCAAGAATAAAAACAAAGGTCTGGCCATGTCGATTGAGAATTACATCATTGACAAAGTGGAAAAAGGCGAATACAACAGTTCTGTTCTGAATGATCTTAAAATCCCGAACAACAAGGATTACCAGACGCTGTTGAACAACCGCCTGTATGTCCAGTGTTTGAAAGCACCGAAGTTGACGGAGAATCTTGCGTCTGAAATGACCAAGGTGTATAACCTCAATCCGGCCAACCAGATGCTTTTGTTCAACACCACGGTTGGCGATGTGTTCTTGGGTAAGATTAACTCTCCCGCTGACATTGCCAAGATACAGGCAGCCATCGACCGTCTGTATTCCGTTCCCGGAGTTCCGAAAGAGCGGGTGAACAGTCTTAACATGGAATATCAGCTGAAACTGGTGAATTATCTGGATACAGCTGTTCAAAGCATGGAAAACCAGGCATTGCAAACCGCCACCTTTGCCAAGATCAAAGAGATTCGTAACCCCAAGCTCGACAGTTGGCAGAACGCATACAAGCTGGCTGCCTGTTTTGTGAAAAAGCACGATTACGCATACGCCCTCTCATTGATGGATCCGTTCTTGGATGATCCTAAGATTTCCGAAGATTTCATCATGTCGTATGTTTCCATCGCCGCCCATCGGCCGGAATCATATTTGAGTGCGCTTTTCACCAAAGCCGTGAAAATCGCCTTTGAGAAAAACCCGGGTCGCTTGTGTAGTGTCTTCGAGAAGATTCCGTATTGCGTGATGGAAAACGAAGAGGTGAAAGCCATCTTGTGCAAGAATTGTGATAGATAAAAGAGGGTACAAGAGGTACATGGGGTAAAAGAGGTGAAAGGGGTGACTTCTATTCGCAACTTTCGCAATATCATATTATTATTTCATGGCAGAAAATATTGAATCAAACATAAAGGACGAATTATACGAACATTTCCGCTTCGTGGTGGATCCCGGCACGGAAATCATCCGTATAGACAAGTATTTGTTCAACCTCATCCGAAATACTTCGCGCAACAAAATCCAGCAGGCGGCGAAGGCAGGTTGTATTTTGGTGAACGACAAGGTGGAGCGGCAGAACTACAAGGTGAAGCCAAACGATGTCATATCTGTGCTGATGCCCAATCCGCCACGAGACACGGAAATCATACCCGAAGACATTCCTCTTGATATCCGATATGAGGACGATGACCTGCTAATCATCAACAAGGAGGCGGGCATGGTGGTGCATCCGGCGTTCGGCAACTATACGGGAACTATGGTCAATGCTCTTTATTACTATCTTAAAGACCAAACTCTGCCCGACGGTTCGCCCATGAAGCCGCTACTGGTGCATCGTATCGACAAAAACACATCAGGACTTATTGTTGTGACCAAAAACGAGTTGGCGCAGATGCGTTTGGCCAAGGTCTTCTTCGACCATGATTTGGAGCGCAAATATTGGGCGTTGGCGTGGGGTGACTTTGAAGAGGACGAAGGCACCATCGTGGGCAATGTGGGGCGCAACCCGAAAGACCGGATGGTGATGACCGTGTTTCCGGAAGGGAGCGAGCAGGGCAAGCATGCTGTCACTCATTGGAAAGTGATAGAGCGTTTTGGGTATGTCACATTGGTGGAGTGCCAATTGGAAACCGGCCGCACGCACCAAATCCGTGTGCACATGCAGCATATCGGCCATCCGCTGTTCAGCGATGAGGCGTACGGAGGTGACCGCATCCTGAAGGGCACCACATTCAGCAAATATCAGCAGTTTGTGCGCAATTGTTTCGCTTTAATGCCGCGGCAGGCGCTGCACGCCAAGTCCATCGGCTTCGTGCATCCCACCAAGGGCGAGTTTGTGCGCTTTGAATCGGAACTGCCCGCAGACTTCCAAGCTGTGTTGGAAAAGTGGCGGGGATATGTAAGCAATAGGGGAGTGGAAATATAAGTCCTCTGTTTATTTCATAAACGCTTTCAACACATCTTTCATTTCCGCAAGCTTTTCTTGGAGCATGGCTTCGGTGCGCGCTTCCATAAGCAGGCGCAGGTATGGCTCTGTGTTGGAAGGACGGATATTGAACCACCAGTCAGGGAACTCGA
>DGGS01000203.1 GCA_002392325.1 Bacteroidales bacterium UBA3868 | reverse complement strand
TGGATTTGCCGATGCCGGGCTCACCACCGAGCAGTACGATGGAGCCGGCCACGATGCCGCCCCCGAGCACACGGTCAAACTCTTCAAAAGTGGTCGATATGCGCGGAAGCTGCAGGAGCGAAACCTCGTCGATAGGCTTCGGCGCGTTCTTGGTGACGAAAGCGTTGGACCTGCCCTTTGCAGGCGTCTCCTCCCGCTGCACCACCTCCTCCACAAAAGTGTTCCACTCACCACACGACGGGCAACGGCCGATCCATTGCGCCGACTGCGCCCCACAATTCTTACAGAAATATAGCGTTTTACTTTTTGCCATAAGGTTGTTTTTAAGGTTTGCAAAAATAGTGAAAATACTCTAATCCCCAAAATTCAAAAAGCAAAGATTATTGTATCTTTGCCGCTGTGATGAGACCCGCCCGATTATTTGGTATCCTTCTGATTATATGGGTTTTACTCGACTTTTTGCAAGCCGTGGCAACCCCGATTCATCCCGATGAGGCCTATTACGCCTTGTATGGGCAGTTTCTGGATTGGGGTTATTTCGACCACCCGCCTATGGTGGCCCTGATGACCGCTTTGAGCGGACTGTTGGCCAAAGGGAACCTGTCGGTGCGACTGGTCACCGTGCTGCTGCATGGCGCCACCGTTTGGCTGGTGTGGCGGACATTGGATGATAGGCAGCGCGACCAACGCTCCGTGTGGGTGTTTTTCGCAATCGCCACATCGCTGGTGATGTTTGTGGCCTACGGCTTTTATACTACCCCCGACGCTCCACTGCTGTTTTTCACGGCCTTGTTTTTCTTTCTGTATAAGCATTACCTGTCGGAACCACGATGGATTGTGGCGTTGGGGTTGTCCTTTGCCGTGACCGGTATGCTGTATAGCAAGTATATGGCGGTGCTGGTAGTGTTTTTTGTTTTGTTGTCGAATCTTAAATTGTTGAAAGATTGTAAGATATGGGCTGCTTTGCTGTTGGCGGCCCTACTGTTTGTTCCGCATATTGTCTGGCAGGTCCAACACGAATTTCCCAGTTTCCAGTATCATCTGATGGATCGGAGTTCAGGATTCGATGTGCGCCATATATTGGAATATGTCCCTTATCAATTGCTGGTGTTCAACCCGGTTTGCCTCATTTTAGCGTTTGTTATTATTTGGCGTAATCGAAAGACAAAAGATCTTTTTGAGCGGGCATGCCTCTTTATGGTGGCGGGTTTTGTGCTGTTTTTCTTCCTGATGACCATCAAAGGCCATGTGGAACCCCATTGGACAGTGGCGGCTTCCGTGCCGATGATACTCGTTCTCCATCGCCATGTGCAATTTCCAGAATGGAAAAAATGGATTAGTAGGGGCATTGTGCCAATGGTTTGTTTGGTGTTCGTGTGCCGGATTTTGCTTCCCGTTTTGGCTTCCGAAAAGATAAATATTGTCGGAAATAAAAAGAAAATGGAGGCAATACATGCCCAATGCGGCAATCTGCCCGTGGTTTTTGTGGGTTCTTTTCAGAATCCGTCAATGTATCGCTATTATACGGGTGAGAACGCTGTTCCAGTGAGTTCGGTGTATGGCCGCCGCACCCAATTTGATATTTGGCAATTCGATAAAAAGTTGCAAGGCAAAGAGTTGTGTATTATCAGTGATGCCGATGCCAAAAGTCCGGTTTGGAATTCTCGAATCATAACCACCCCGGATGCGCAGTTCGCTTTCCGGAAAGTGGCGGCCTTCCAAGGCGCCGGCAGAATTGAGGTGACGGTTGACCATTGTCGGGTTCAAGGGGATACAATCACGATGGACTTGTCTTTTTACAACCCTTACGATGAACCATACGATTTTTACAATCCAGAGTATCTGACCACCTTGCATGCGGTGTATAAATTGGAAGAATTTTTTCCAATAACTTGTCCCATCCCAGATGCGTTTGTTATTCCGGCGAAAGGCACCGCAAAGTGCACCACTTCCGTGCTGCTTATCCCTGACACCCCTTTTGTGCTTTGTATTGACAATGGTGTCTGCCGCTCCGTTAACAGTGTTCCCCTAAAAGTGAGAAAGCATGATTAACCGCGCTATCATATTGAAATTCTTGAAGTTCTGTCTGGTCGGTTTCTCCGGAATGCTGGTGGATTTCGGCTTCACATGGCTTTGCAAGGAGAAATTCAAATGGAACAAATATGTGTCCAACTCCATCGGATTTGTGCTGGCGGCCACCAACAATTACATCTGGAACCGCTGGTGGACATTCCAAAGCGACAACGCCAATATCCCTATCGAATACGGAAAATTTTTTGTGATTTCCGTAATAGGTCTCGGACTTAACAATCTGGTTATTTATTTGTTACATGAAAAATTAAAGTTGAATTTCTATTTGGCCAAACTCATCGCCATCGGGGTGGTTACCGTTTGGAATTTCACCATGAACTATCGTTTCACTTTTTAGGGCATAATTGGCCGCATTTTTTGTATCTTTGCCCACTTTTTGAAGATTCTCATGCGCAAAACAGGTCTCTATTTCGGATCCTTCAACCCCATTCATGTGGGACATCTCATCATAGCGGAGTATATGCTGGAACACTCTGATTTGCAGGAGATTTGGTTTGTGGTGTCGCCGCGTAATCCGTTAAAGGAGAAGCGCTCCCTGTTGGATGACCGGCAGCGGTTGTACATGGTGAATCTGGCCATTGGGGATGATGACCGCTTCAAGGCCTCCGATATTGAATTCAGTTTGTCGCAACCCTCATACACCTGCCACACGCTGGCGCATCTGGCCGAAAAGTTTCCCCAGCGCGAGTTTTGTCTGATTATGGGCGAAGACAATCTGGCCACCTTCGACAAGTGGTTGAATTACGAATGGATTCTGGAAAATTATCACCTATATGTCTATCCCAGACCAGGTTATGATGCCACAGAAAGAAAAAACCACCCTCATGTGACCTTTGTCGAAGCCCCTCAGATGCAACTCTCTTCCACCATGATCCGCGATAACATCCGTCAGAAAAAATCCGTCCGCTACATGCTGCCTCCGAAAGTTTGGCAATATCTGGATGAGATGGGATTTTATGAGAATTAAGAATTACACATTATACTGTACCCTGATCCCAACCATTCACCTCTTGTACCCCTTTAACCCCTTTTTATCATGGCATTCAAACGATACAACATAGAAAATTTGGAAATCATCTCCGCAGGCGCGGAGGGCAAGGCGGTGGCCAAACAGGACGGCCTCACCATTTTTGTGCCCTTTGCCGTGCCGGGAGATATTGTGGATGTGGAAGTCTATAAGCGCAAACACGGTTATGCCGAAGCCAATCTTTTGGCGGTGCGCACGCCCTCGCCCGACCGCGTGGTGCCTCCGTGCGGACACTTCGGTGTGTGCGGCGGCTGCAAATGGCAGATGCTTGATTACAGCAAGCAATTGGCTTACAAGCAGAAACAGGTGGAGGATAACTTCAAACATCTCGGAAAGTTCGAATTCCCGGAGCTGAACCCTATTATCGGGGCGGAGAAGCAGTATTATTACCGCAACAAGTTGGAGTACACTTTCTCTACCATGAGGTGGCTCTCGTATGAGGACTTGCGGCGTTATGAGAAGGGCGAGTTTTATGAGCAACGCTGTCTTGGTTTCCATGTGCCCGGCATGTTCGACAAGGTGCTCGACATTGAGCACTGCTGGCTGCAGGCGGCCCCGAGCAACGACATCCGCCTCTTCTGCCGCGAGTATGCGCTGACCCACAATATGGAGTTCTACAATCCGCGTGAGCAGAAGGGTTTGCTGCGCAACATTATCATTCGTACCGCTTCCACCGGCGACCTCATGCTGGTGATGGTGATTACCGATTTTAATGAGGAGTCCAAAAATATGATGCAGGCCATCGCCGACCGCTTCCCCGAAATCACATCGTTGGTCTATGTGGTGAACACAAAGATGAATGACGCTATCTTTGATTTGCCGTTCCATCTGTTTAAAGGACAGGATTTTATCATGGAAGAGATGGAAGGGTTGCAGTTCAAGGTGGGTCCGAAGTCGTTTTACCAGACCAACAGCACGCAGGCGTACAACTTGTATAAGGTGGCGCGTGCGTTTGCGGATATCCATCCCGACGATGTGGTTTATGACCTGTTTACGGGCACGGGCACTATTGCCAACTTTGTGGCGCACCAAGCCAAAAGGGTAGTGGGCATCGAGTATGTGGATACCGCTGTGGAGGATGCCAAAATCAATTCCGCGCAGAACAATATCACCAATACTGAATTCGTGGCAGGCGATATGGCTAAAATATTCACGGACAGTTTTATAAAGAAATACGGCAAACCGGATGTCATCATCTCCGACCCGCCGCGCGCCGGCATGCACCCCAATGTGATTGAGCAGTTGCTGAAACTGGAGGTACCGCGTATCGTGTATGTGAGCTGCAACCCCGCCACGCAGGCCCGCGACCTGACCCTGCTCAACGAGAAGTATAAGGTGACTGCCGTGCAGCCTGTCGATATGTTCCCCCACACCCACCATGTGGAAAATGTGGTGAGATTGGATTTACGCTAACTTTTTTATCTTTGCACGCTTATATTGAATAATAATATTTATAAAGTTACACCTATATGACACGACACAAAATCTCTACAAAATTCCTTAGCATTGAGAAGGTTGAAAAAATTATCGACCGCAAACAGAAAATAGAATTGTCACAAGAGGCCATCGACGCCGTGCAGAAATGCCGCGCCTATTTGGACAAGAAAACCGACACCGAGAAGGAACCCATTTACGGCGTGACCACCGGCTTTGGTTCCCTCTGCAACCGCAGCATCTCGAAGGAGGACCTCTCCACCTTGCAGCGCAACCTCGTCATCTCGCACGCGTGTGGCGTTGGCGCGGAAGTTCCCCAAGAAATCGTGCAACTGATGCTGCTCATGAAAATCCAATCCCTGTCCTATGGCCACTCCGGCGTACAGCTCGCTACCATCCAACGATTGGTGGATTTCTACAACAAAGGCGTGTATCCTGTTGTCTATCAGCAAGGTTCGCTTGGCGCTTCCGGCGACTTGGCACCGCTGGCACACCTCAGTCTGCCAATCATCGGTATGGGCGAAGTTTACTATCGCGGTAAAAAATATCCCGCATCCGTCATCAACGAGAAATTCGGCTGGGAACCCATCACCCTGCAATCCAAAGAGGGTTTGGCTCTGCTGAACGGCACGCAGTTCATGAGCTCGTATGCCGTATGGTTGCTGATAAAGTCCAAGAAACTCTCTTGGCTGGCCGACATCATCGCTGCTGTCTCTTTGGACGCTTTCGACGGACGCATCGAACCGTTCAACCTGAATGTGCATATGGTCCGTCCGCACGCCGGTCAGATCATTACCGCCTCACACATGTTGCAACTGCTTGATGGTTCTGAACTTATCAAGCGTCATAAAGAGCATGTGCAGGATCCGTACTCCTTCCGTTGCATCCCGCAGGTGCACGGCGCCAGCAAAGACTCTATACAGCATGTTCAGGATGTGGTGGAAACCGAAATCAACTCCGTGACCGACAACCCTACCGTGTTTCCGGATGAGGATATCGTGGTGTCTGCCGGTAACTTCCACGGCCAGCCGCTGGCCCTGGTGCTTGATTTCCTCTCCATCGCTATGGCTGAGCTGGGCAACATTTCCGAACGCCGTATCTATCAACTTATTGCTGGCAAGCGCGAACTGCCCTCCTTCCTCGTGAAGAACCCCGGCCTCAACTCCGGCTTCATGATACCCCAATATGCCGCCGCGTCTATCGTGAACCAGAACAAGGCCTTCACCATGCCGTGCTCAACCGACTCGATAGAGTCGTCGCAAGGACAGGAA
>DGGS01000171.1 GCA_002392325.1 Bacteroidales bacterium UBA3868 | reverse complement strand
GGCAACGAGAGCGCGATGGGCACGGAGTTCCGCGAGCGCATCAACCCCGGACACACCACCATTCTGCCATTCACGCGGCTGCAGGGTGGTCCGATGGACTACACGCCCGGTATTTTCGAGACCGACATGGGCAAGATTGTGCCATGGGGCAAACCGATGAAGACTACTATTTGCAACCAGCTGGGCTTGTATGTTACCTTCTACTCGCCGTTGCAGATGGCTGCCGATTTTCCCGAACATTACGAACCCTTTTTGGACGCTTTCCAGTTCATCAAGGATGTGGCTGTTGATTGGGACAAGAGTTTGTACTTGGAGGCCGAACCTGGTGCGTATATCGTGACGGCGCGTCATCCGAAAACCGCCACTCTGAACAAGGCGGCCGATGGTGTCGGACAATTGCCCGATGGCAAAAAGGGTGTTATTTCCAACGCTACGCGGTTTGTGTATGCCATCCCGGATTCCATAGAAACGAAAGCTATTTCATCTTTGTCACACCCCCGTGATGTGTGGTATGTGGGCGGTATTACCGATGAAAACGCCCGCGAGGTTACGGTGAAGTTGGATTTCCTGAAACCGGGCGTAACCTATGAAGCCACCATTTATGCGGATGCCAAGGATGCCAGCGGTATGCCCGGCGACGGATACAATCCGCAGGCATACACTATTACAAAGAAAAAAGTCACCGCGAAGAGCGCATTGAAGTTGCGTATGGCCCCGTGCGGGGGCTTTGCGGTGTCGCTGCGGGAGAAATGATAATCTGTTTGGAATTGCTGCTAAAACAATATAATCTATGAAAGAAACGAATGCTAATCCGGAACAACCAAAAGTAGAATCTTTATATCAAGCCATACTCCAACAACAAGACGCCGAAAAAGCCCAGCATCTTAGCCGTTTTTTTAAAACAGGCAAGGGTGAATACGGCGAAGGCGACAAATTTCTGGGAATCAAGGTGCCCGATGTGCGTGCCACGGTAAAACGGTGCTGGTCATCGGTTTCCTTTGATGAGTTGGAAACATGCCTCACCTCCGAATATCATGAGATGCGACTTGCGGCCTTGCTCACTTTGGTGCAGTTTTACAAATCTTCCCAGAACCTCGGTGGGTTGCAACAAATCTGTATTAATTTCTATTTGTCTCATATTGAATATGTTAACAATTGGGATTTGGTGGATTTGTCATGCTATGAATTGTTGGGTAATTGGTTGCTCGATAAAGACAGGGGAATATTGTACGATATGGTGCGCAAAGGTCGCACCATCTGGGAACAGCGTATTGGAATTGTGAGCACGATGCAGTTTGTGCGACATGGGGAGTTGGACGACACATACGCTTTGGCAGAATTGTTTTTGGAGAAGCCGGCCCCGCTGCACGATCTGTTGCAGAAAGCGGTGGGCTGGCTGCTGCGCGAGGCGGGCAAGCGGGACGCACATCGTTTGAAGGAATGGTTGGGCCGACGCTGTCAGACAATGCCCCGCACGATGCTCCGCTATGCCATTGAGAAGTTTTCGGAAGAAGAACGGAAAAAGCTGATGAAGAAGTAGTTGTATGGTGTTGGCTTTCGTACACCGGTGCTGTGGTGTCACCTATTGCTGCTCCTGACATGATTTTGGATATATAGTCAATAATGATTTTAGATAAAGTGAATCAAGAACTTGTGGATTATGTGGAACGGAATATTATTCCGTTGTACGACCATTTTGATAAGGCGCACAGGCGTGACCATGTGCAGATGGTGATCAGGCAGAGCATGGAATTGGCTGGGCAGATGGAGGTGGATGCGGACATGGTGTATGCTATCGCCGCCTATCATGATGTGGGACTTTGTGAGGGGCGGGAACGGCATCATATAGTGTCGGGACAGATGCTGCTTGCGGATGATGAACTGCGGAAGTGGTTTACAGATAGTCAATTACAAACAATGGCAGAGGCGGTGGAAGACCATCGAGCCTCTTCTGACCATGCTCCTCGATCACTCTATGGCCGTATAGTGGCGGAAGCAGACCGTTTTATAGACCCTGTCACTATCATTCGCCGTGCCGTGCAGTACGGATTGGAACACTATCCTGAATTGGATAAGGAGGCACATTTTGCGCGGACTCTGCAGCACCTTCATGAGAAATATGGTCGTAATGGCTATCTGCATCTCTGGTTCGACAATTCGTCCAATGCGGAGCGACTTGAGCAGTTGCGTCAAATGATGGAAGATGAGAAATTATTACGAGAAATATTTGAAAAACAATATGTTATGCGAAATGTTGACCGTATTGGGCAGATGGAACAGCGGCTTGACCGAGTGGTTGCAGTCATTTTGGAAATGAAAAATGCTTTGGCAGACTTTGATGCTATACAGGAAGATGTTCGTGCATTGGATGACTACTTGGGCAGTGACGATTGGAAATCGGATCTGGCCGCAGAAGAGGGTGGGTTGCTTCCGTCCGACTTGAAATGCGGAGTGCTCAGTGAGGATGGTATCTGGAATGCGCTGGAAGAGTATCGTGAAATGAAGGTCCAGATAAAAAATGAGAACGAATCCGATTGAGAGACAATAGGCGTGTCTTGTACTTTATCACCGTTAAAAACAGCCCATTATGAAAAAATACCGAACCTCTATTCTCCTGTTCGCCATTTTCGAGGTCATTGCCGTATCGCTTTGGCTCTCAACAGGAAATCTCTTCTTTCTGTTGAACTTTTCCTACATCGGCATCTGCCTCGGCGTTGGGGGAATATTGATGGCAGCGGGTTGGAAACACGCCCGCGAGTTCGTGCAGTTCACCGTAGGCAGCTACATTCTGGTGTTCCTCGGCCTTATCTGTCGCGAGAACATGCAGATGGAGGGATTCTGGTACTATCTGCTCTCCGGGGTTGTCGGGGCAGGGGTGCTGCACTACCTCATCGCCAAGATCTTCGGGCCGCTGCTGTTCGGGCGCGGCTGGTGCGGGTTCGCCTGCTGGACCGCCATGATCCTCGACCTGCTGCCCTACAAGCAGCCCGCAAAACCACGGAAATCTTTCGGATGGGTGCGCTATGTGATGTTCGCGCTGTCGCTCGCCGTTGTCATCCTGCTGATGTGCCTCGGCAAAGCCGACAAAACCACGATGTTCTACCTTTTCGTGGCCGGGAATGTACTCTACTACGCCGTCGGAATCATTCTGGCCGTTGTGCTGAAGGACAACCGCGCCTTCTGCAAGTACATCTGTCCCATCACCGTCTTTCTCAAACCGATGAGCTATTTCTCGTTACTGCGCATCAAGTGCGACGAAGCGAAGTGCATCCATTGCGACAAATGCCTGAAAGTCTGCCCGATGGAGGTGGAAGTCAACAACAACTCGCGCAAGCGGAAGAACGCCACCGAGTGCATCCTCTGCCAGCAATGCAAGAAGGCGTGTCCGGTCGGGGCGCTGAAATAGT
>DGGS01000028.1 GCA_002392325.1 Bacteroidales bacterium UBA3868 | reverse complement strand
GTGCCTTTGGTGTCAAAAATCACGATGTTTTCCGCTTTCACGCCGTCGGTGATCATCAGACGGGCGATGGTGGTGTTTGCTGCGCCGGCGCCGTAAAGCACCACTTTGATGTCTTCCATCTTCTTGCCCACAATTTTCAAAGCGTTGATGAGTCCGGCCAGTGTCACACAGGCGGTGCCTTGTGCGTCGTCGTGCCACACGGGAATCACACACTCCTCGCGCAGCGTGTCCAGCACGCGATAGCAGTTGGGCTGTGAGATGTCCTCCAGATTGATGGCGCCGAAACTGTGTTGCACCATCTTCACAAACTCAATCAGTTTGTCGGCCTGATGCTCGCCATTTTCGTCACGGCTGTCGATGCACAAAGGGACGGAGTCAACGCCACCCAAATATTTCATCAGCATGGCTTTGCCTTCCATGACACCCAGTCCGCCGGGAGGGGTGCAGTCGCCGTCGCCCAGCACGCGCGTGCTGTCGCTCACCACGGCCACCAAGTTGGAGCGGTTGCTGAGGTAGAACGAACGGTCGTTGTTGTCACGAATGGTCGTGGATACGGCGGAAACGCCCGGGGTGTACCACACATTAAACCAGTTGAACCCGTAGATGGGCGCTTTGGGCAAAGTTTGCATTTTTCCACCATAATACTCGTGTGCCGCAATGGACATCTTCTTGTAAAACAGTGTTTTGGCTTTGGCTTTCTGCTCTTCCGTGAAATCTGCAGGGAAGAGTTTTTCAATATTGTCTAAGGAAAGAATATCGGTCATATTGGTGCTTTTAATGAATTGGCAAAAGTAAGAAAAAAAGTGCAGGAGTCCATTCCTGTTTTATTGCCCCACGGTATTGTTGATTCTTCGTTTCGCCCTTTTCCAAATGAAAATGAAGAAGATGAAGAATCCCAGATTCAGTAATGAGGCGGTGATGGTGTCAGTGCCTTGAATCAATTCGGCATACATGAGCACGAAGTCGTAAATACCGTGCATGATGACTGGAATAAGGAAGGCGAGGAAAAGATAGAAGTGTTTTTTTGAAGGCCTGAATTTGGCGAGGGCAAAGAAATATCCCATGAAGATGGCGAAAAAGAAATGGGCGGGCACGGCGAACAACGCGCGGCTCACCGCCACACCCAGACCACCCTGCATCACATACAGGATATTCTCCAATCCGGCGAACCCCAGACCCACGCATGCCGCATATTCCAATCCGTCGTAGTATTCGTCAAAATACTGGCTTTTCCAGATGAAAAGGTACAGGAACACCAGTTTGCAGAACTCCTCGGGCATGGCGGCCATGCAAAACGCCTGAAACAGCGCCTGGTGCAGTGGCAATGAAGTGTCGCCTAACCTTTCGACATTCAGAACGGTAAGGAGCAACACATCCAAACCAGCAGCCAGCACACCACCCAGCAGGGCTTTAAGCAGCATGGGCAGCGGCTCCTTTTGGAACCTGTCCTTGGAATAAATGTAAATCAACAGGAAGATGACCGGCGCGAATGATGCTATAAGAATGATGGACATGATGGAAAGGGCGAAAGGGGTGAAGTTGGTGAAATGGGTGAAATTGGTAAAAGGTAAATGGGGTAAAAGGGATTAGGTTATGGGGTTTTATGAACTTTTAACTTTGAAACCTGAAACTTCTACAATTTCATCCACTCGTCAAAATCTGCTTCGCTAACGAGTTTCAGCGCAAGGGCGGCTTCGCGGAGGGTGATGCCCTCATTTAAGGCGTGTTGCGCAATCTTTGCGGCATTGTAATAACCGATGTGCGGGCTCAGTTTGGTGACGAGCATCAGGGAGTTGTTCAGGTGCATGGTGATGCGCTCTTTGTTGGCGACCACGCCTTTCAGGCAATGGTCGTTGAAGGAGTTGATAACATCCGCCAGCAGTCGTGATGATTGCAGCAGGTTGCGCCCGATGAGCGGCATGAACACATTGAGTTGCAGATGTCCCTGCAGGGCGCCGGTAGTGATGGCCACATCGTTGCCGATTACTTGGCAGCACACTTGTGAAAGCGCTTCGCACTGCGTGGGGTTCACCTTGCCGGGCATGATGGAGGAACCGGGCTCGTTGGCGGGCAGGATCACTTCGCCTAAACCGCAACGCGGTCCGGAGTTCAGCAGACGGAAGTCGTTGGCGATCTTCATCAGCGAAACGGCCAACCGTTTCAAACTTCCCGACATTTCCGCCATGGAGTCGTGTGTGGCCATGGCCTCAAACTTGTTGGGCGTGTTCGTGAAATTCAGTCCGGTAAATGTATTTATATATTGTAACGCCAGTTTGTCATAACCTTCGGGTGCGTTGATGCCGTTGCCCACGGCCGTGCCGCCGATGGGCAGCTCCATCAGATGAAGCATGCTGTGGCGTATGGCTTCCAGTCCGTGCTCCAGTTGAGAAAGGTGTCCGGAGAGTTCCTGTCCCAAAGTCAGTGGGGTGGCATCCATCAGGTGCGTGCGCCCGATCTTCTTGATATCCGCAAACTCCTCAATCTTAATGCGATAGGTTTCCATTAACCGCTCAATGGCTGGGATGGTGTGTTCCAACAACATTTTTGCGGCGGCAATGCGCATGCCGGTGGGGAAGATGTCGTTGGTGGACTGCGACTTGTTCACATCGTCATTAGGGGAGAGATACAAGGGCACATCATCCAACTTGCCACCGTTCATCAGTTGCCCCAGGTGGGCGATGACCTCGTTGACATTCATGTTGGTTTGGGTGCCTGAGCCGGTTTGCCAGATATGCAGTGGGAATTGGTCGTCCCACTTGCCTGCGAGTATCTCGTCGCATGCCTGTACGATGAGGTTGCGCTTGTCGGCGGGCAATACGCCAAGGTCGCAATTGGCGCTGGCTGCCGCCTTTTTGGCTAAGGCAATGCCATATATGATCTCAATCGGCATTTTCTTCTTGCCAATGACGAAATTCTCCATGGCGCGCTGCGTCTGCGCTCCCCATAATTTGTCGCATTCAACCCTCATTTCTCCAAGGGTGTCTTTTTCTGTTCTGTATTCCATTGTTTTAGCGATTATCAATTATTGAGTAAGAGAGTAAACGATCAGTTTTTATTATTTTCTTCCTTTATTTCTTCGTCTTAATCTATTAGTCATAAAACCTCCATGTGATTCCCAGTTCCAGATTCCGTCCCTGCATCGGGTAGAAGGGCGTGGTGAAATATTTGAAACTGAACACACCGGCCAGCAGGTTCCCGCCACGGACATAGAAGGCGATGCGTTCCACCCGCAAGGTGAGGTTCAAGTCGAAGTAGAGGTAATTGCCCACTTGCTCGTTGCCCTGATGATAGAATTGGTGTAGGAGCGCATTGTAGGCATCCGCATAGTATAATGTGTTGTACATCAGGTCTCCGCCGATTTGGATGTTCAAGCGTTTCCTGAAAATCTTGAATTGGTAGGCGGCGTATAATTTGCCGGCGAATATGGGTACGGCAATATATGATTTTGTGGAATGTTGTACGGAAACATTGAGGTCAATCATGAAATTCTTGACGCGTAACGGAGCAAACAGGTTGAGTTGCACCACATTGATGGATTTCTCATAACTCTCCGGTTCAAAGTGATGATTCAGAAATACATAGCGGTTCAGCATGAAGTAGTTGAAACTCACTTTGTAGTCCAAAATGGTATAGAAGGCGCCCAGTTTCAGGATGTTCTGCTTTTTCCAATCATTCAGCCAGTAATTGTTGTTACCGTTGTAATGCGTGAAGATGAAGTCGGGGGATATGCGGTAGAAGTTCGCCTCCAGCCCCAGATAGGATCGCAGTTTTCGGTTAATGGCGAAAGTGCCCGCCACATTGGCGATAGCGTCATTTTTGTTGTAATTCAGGAAAGAATAGGCGAAGTTGCCGTAAATGTCCCAAACGGAGAACAACCGTATGGATGCTCGGGCAAACAGCGAGAAATTGTTGGCTATGTAGCGGGGCATGCGCGAGTGGACGAACTCGTGGCGGATGCCGCCAGCAAACCGGAATTGGTAGTTGCGTTCGCTGCGCCGCGACATCGGATTGTAGTTCGACCACTGGAGTGTGTTTATTATGTTATAGAAGTAGAGACTGTCTTTCGTGGTGTCCGTGCTGAAATAATAATGATCGCGATAAAAATCATTGTTCAGGTTGTAGTCTGAAAACAGACTTCCGGTGCGCTTGAACTGGAACGAGTGTGTGAAGGTGCCGAAATAGTGCCCATTTTTGTCGCGAATGTTCACAAATTGCTGGAAAAGAGCGTCGTGGGTGTTGATGCGGGAGGAGGCATTGCTGAACATGACATTGAATGCGCTCAGGTTGTTCGTGATGTTGGTGTCGCGCACATCACGGTCGGCAAAACTGTGAAAATCACTCAGTCCGCCGTTCTCGGAGAACTTGGCGTGGTTGAGGATGTAGGATACGGTAAACCCGTACAAGCTGTCCTTGGTCTCATAGTGGAAAAGCGCATCCAGTATCAGCATGTTGACCCCCTGGTGCAGAAAATATCCCGTATTGCCTATTCCCATAAGGTTGACCACCAGATCGCTGTGTTTGAATTTCTGGGCGTGGGTGGCATAGAAATTCTGTTCGGAAGGGAGTCCGTAGGTATATGCCAAACGGGTATAGGAAAAATCCACATCGTAGTGTTTGAGGTCTTTTTGTGTCTTAAAAAACAGCGGATAGGGCAGGGTGAGCATGGAGAAATCGATGCTCCGCTCGTAGTCGAAAACCATCGATTTGTGCGCCTGTCCGTTGATGCCGATGCTTTGGTAAATGTTTGGCGCCTCATAAAAGGGGGAGTAGTCTGAGATGTGGAAAATAGAAGTGTCCAGCAGGTCGTATTTCAGCGGATTGTAAAAGACGGTGGGAAAATTGGCCGTATATACGGGCACATAGGCGGGGGAGAGGGCCATGACGGAGTCGATCTTGCGCTCCCTTTGTTCCGATTCCTGTGCGAAAATCTGTCCTATACTGCTGATTGCCAATAATATGGTGATGAGCGCAAAGACTCTCGCACGAAGTGGATGTGCCATATCTCTATCCCTGAAAATCATACCGCAAAAATACAAAAAAACTCCATCCCTTTCATACCTTTTCACCTTGTGTCCGTTCCCTCTTCTTTTATCTCTGCCAATTTGTCAGTTGATATGCTTTGGCAAAATTATTGATGGAAAGAGTTGTCATAAAAGAAAGGAAAAACACTATGAACCCGAATAATTTAACGATTAAAACCCAGGAAGTGATTTCGAATGCCCAGATGCTTGCCATGCGCAACCAGAATCAGCAGATCGAATCACTGCATTTGTTGAAGTCCATGTTGGATGTGGACGATAATGTGATACCCTTCCTGCTGAAGAAGCAGGATTGTAACCCTAAAACGATTGCCTCTGTCGTGGATCGTGAGATAGGACATCTGCCCAAGGTTACGGGCGGTGACTTCTACCTTGCGGGAAGCGCGCAAACCGCCATGCAGAAAGCCATCATCTTCTGCCAGGATTCCGGTGACGAGTTTGTCTCGCTTGAACATTTGCTTTATGGTATTTTCATGGCCAATGACCGTTGCTCGCAGATTCTGAAAGATGCCGGCATGACGGAGAAGGGACTGAAGAGCGCCATCGCCGAGTTGCACCAAGGCAGCAAAGTGAACAGCGCTTCCAACGAGGAGACCTACAATGCGCTGAACAAGTATGCGAAGAATTTGAACGACATGGCGCGCCAGGGAAAACTTGACCCGGTGATTGGCCGTGACGAGGAAATCCGCCGTGTGCTGCAAATCCTGTCCAGAAGAACAAAAAACAACCCGATTCTGATTGGTGAGGCCGGTGTCGGCAAGACTGCCATTGCGGAGGGTCTGGCCCAGCGTTTGGTGAGCGGCGACATTCCCGAGAATCTGAAAACCAAGAAGTTGTTTTCGCTGGATATGGGCGCTTTGATTGCCGGTGCCAAGTACAAGGGTGAGTTTGAGGAGCGTCTGAAAGCAGTTATCAACGAGGTGATCCAATCCAATGGCGAAATCATCCTCTTCATCGATGAAATCCACACCTTGGTGGGTGCGGGCGCGTCGGGTGAGGGCGCCATGGATGCCGCCAATATCCTGAAACCTGCGCTGGCGCGTGGTGAACTCCGTTCCATCGGTGCCACAACCCTGGACGAATACCAAAAATATTTTGAAAAAGACAAGGCGTTGGAGCGTCGTTTCCAACCAGTGAAGATTGAAGAGCCTGACAAATACTCCGCCATTTCCATTCTTCGTGGATTGAAAGAACGCTATGAGAATCACCATAAAGTTAAGATATTGGATGAGGCCATCATTGCGGCGGTCGAGCTCTCGCAGCGCTATATCAGCGACCGCTTCCTGCCCGACAAGGCCATCGACCTGATTGATGAGGCGGCAGCCAAGTTGAAACTGGAAATAAACTCAGTTCCAGAGGAATTGGATGAGGTGGAACACAAAATCAGCCAGTTGGAGATTGAGCGTGAGGCCATCAAGCGCGAGAACGCCACGGAGAAAGTGGAGGAGTTGAGCAAGAAGATTGCCGAATTGCAGGAGAAACGCAATGAGATCTCCACCAAATGGCGCAGTGAGAAGGAAATTATGGATAAAATCCAGCATTGCAAAGACGAAATCGAGCAATACAAACTGGAAGCCACCAATGAGGAGCGCCAAGGCAATTATGGCCGAGTGGCGGAATTGCGCTATGGTTTGATTAAGAATGATGAAGACCAGATCGTGAAGTTGCAGAAGGAACTGGAGACTTTGCAGGGCGATGATGCCATGATTGATGAGAAGGTGGGTGCGGACGATATTGCCGAGGTGGTGGCCCGCTGGACCGGCATTCCCGTCACCAAGATGATGCAGAGCGAGAAATCGAAATTGCTCCATCTGGAAGAGGAACTCCACAAGCGTGTGGTGGGCCAAGACGAGGCCATTTGCGCCGTGGCAGACGCGATCCGCCGGAGCAGGGCCGGTCTGCAGGACGCCAAACGCCCCATCGGCTCGTTCATCTTCATGGGCACCACAGGTGTGGGCAAAACCGAGCTGGCCAAGGCACTTGCCGAATATCTGTTCAATACCGAAGACGCTATGATCCGCTTCGATATGAGTGAGTTCCAGGAATCCTATTCTGTTTCCCGACTCATCGGTTCGCCCCCAGGCTATGTGGGGTATGATGAGGGCGGTCAGCTGACCGAAAAGGTGCGCCGCAAACCCTATTCCGTCATTCTGTTCGATGAGATTGAAAAAGCGCACCCCGATGTGTTCAATGTGCTGCTGCAAGTGCTCGACGACGGGCGGCTCACCGACAACAAGGGCAGGGTGGCCGACTTCAAGAACACCATCATCATTATGACCTCCAACTTGGGGTCCAATATCATACAGGACAACTACGCCGACCGTGCCAACTACTCTGATCTTGAGGTGTTTGAGCGCACTAAGGCCGAGGTGACCGATCTGTTGAAAAAGACATTGAAACCCGAGTTCCTGAACCGTATTGACGAAATTGTGATGTTCCAGCCGCTCTCCAAACGCGAGATTCGTTCCATCATCGACCTGCAGATTGCCCAACTCGGCAAGTTGCTGGAACCCCGCAATATCAAATTGGAGTTCAGTCAGTACGCATTGGATTTGCTGCTGCAGCTGGGTTACGACCCCGTGTACGGCGCCCGTCCGCTGAAGCGTGTCATCCAGAAACGCATCCTCAATGAGTTGTCGAAACTCATTCTGGCAGAGGATATTGAGCATGACAGCACCATTATGGTGGATTCGGTTGAGGACGGCAAGTTCGTGTTCTACAAAAAATAACATTGTATGTTTGATATTATTGGCGACAGGCACCAAGTGCTGTCGCCATTTTTTTTATCTTTGCGCTTTGAATATGATATGATGAAGACTGACAACTATCTTTTATTAGGAGCGAAGAAGCGTTTGATTGAGGAGCTTCGGCAGAAGGGCATCACGGACGAGAATGTGCTGGCCGCCTTTGACAAGGTGGAACGCCATCGCTTTGTGGAATCTTTTCTTTGGGATAAAGCATACGAGAACAAGGCGCTGAAACTGATGAACGGGCAGACGATTTCCCATCCCTATACGGTTGCGTTTCAAACGCAATTGCTTGAGGTTCAAAAAAATGACAAAATCTTGGAGATTGGCACCGGCTCCGGCTTTCAGGCGGCAATCTTGAGCGCCATGGGCGCGCGCGTGTTCTCCATCGAACGCCAACAGCAACTGCACTTGAGTGCCAAGCGCCTGCTGGAGAAATTGGACGACAGAATTGTGCTGTATTACGGCGACGGGTACCAAGGCTATCCGAAATTCGCCCCATACTCCAAAATCATCGTCACGTGCGGTGCTCCGGAAGTTCCCCCTGCCCTCTTGCAGCAACTGACTGTGGGCGGCATTATGGTGATCCCTGTCGGCGACGAGTCGCATACCATGAAGAGAATCAAGAAGATAGATGAGGAAAACTACGAAGAGGAAACCTTTGGAGACTTCCTCTTTGTCCCTATGCTGAAAGAACGCGTAAGCGTTAGATGACGTAGAACACAATGAACAAATCCCCAATCCCCAATCTTAAATCTCAAATCCCAAGTATCAAGTCTCAAGTCTCAAATCCCAAATCTCAAATCTCAAGTCTAAATTATAATCTTTAATCAATCATGTCCGTTTCTGCATTGATATTCGCTGCCGGTTTGGGCACTCGGCTTCGTCCGTTGACAGACAATCGCCCGAAAGCCCTGGTCAAGTATCAGGGGAAAACCTTGCTGTCACACGCGCTCGACAAGGTTATGGGCGCCGGGATCTCGCAAGTGGTGGTGAATGTGCACCATTTTCCCGACCAAATCATCGATTTCCTGAAAAGCGACCCGAAATATGCGGGCGTGCGCGTTTCCGATGAGCGCGCCTATCTCCGCGATACGGCAGGGGGCCTTCGGTTCGCGGAACCGCTGTTGGGCGACAGCGACACCGTGCTGCTTTATAATGTTGACATATTATCTTCCATCGACCTTCGGAAAATGCTCGAATGCCATAAAAACTCCGGCGCGGATGTCACCTTGGCCGTGCGAGATCGTGAAACTTCCCGCTACCTGCTTTTCGACCCATCCGACCTCTCGCTGTGCGGATGGAAAAATGTGCGCACGGGCGAAATGATTTTGCCCTCTCCTGTCGAAAATCCCCAGCCCTTGGCCTTTAGCGGAATACATGTTTTGGACCGTAGAGTTATTAACAAAATACCCTCTGTCGAGAAGCAATCCTTGGTGCCTTTCTACCTCAAAAAGATCGGAAGTATGAGAATATCAGCGTATTATCATCAAACCGACGAATGGTGCGATGTCGGTAAGTATGAGCAGTTTTATAATATATTGACATAGAGATATTTACGCCTTACATATTGGTTTTCAATCACTTAAAAGTGCTACACATTTTTTTTTAAAAATCAAGGGGTTTGGTGGTGTTTTTTTAACTTTTTTTTGTTCATTTTTGCAGTCTGGGAAAACGGATGTGGGGATAATGTTAGTATCCTCATTGATAGACATATAATTTTTAGATTGCTTGCGTATGGAAAGAATTACCCGAGATTATGTACAAGTTTGGCAAAATTGTTTGCACACGATAGCTGACATTGTAGAGCCCGAAGTGTATGAAACATGGTTTGCTCCCATTGTCCCGGTGGCATTGGAGGATAAGACGCTGGTGCTGCAGTTGCCAAGTCATTTGTACTATGAGAAGCTCGAGGAGCATTATGTGAAGGTGTTGAAAAGTGTCATCCGCAAGGAATTGGGTTCGACAGGCAAGTTGAAATACAAGATTCTGATGGAACGCCAGGGGGATCCGGAGAAGGATAAGAGCATCATTTTGCCCTCGCACTACCGCCCCGCCGTGAGCAACCCGCCCACCTTGGCGCCTATCGATGTGTACAATACCTCCAACAAGGAGATCCCGGATCCGTTTGTGCTGCCAGGCATCAAGAAACGTAAGATTCCTTCCAATCTTATTGATACGCTGACATTTGAGAATTATGTGGAGGGCGACTGCAACCGGCTGGCGCGCTCCGCCGGATGGGCTATCTCGCAGGCGCCCGGGCAGACTTCCTTCAATCCGCTCTTCATCTATTCCGATGTGGGACTTGGCAAGACGCACCTCGCCAACGCCATCGGTATCCAAACCAAAATCAACTTCCCGGACAAAACCGTGGTGTATGTCAGCTCCGACACATTTTACCAGCAGTATATTGAGGCGATCAAGAACAAGAATGTGCCCGATTTCATCTGGTTCTACCAGTCGGTAGATATGCTGATTATTGATGATATTCAGTTTATTTCCGGTGGCAAGTCGAAAACGCAGGAGGCCTTCTTCCATATTTTCAACTCGCTCCATCAGAAGGGCAAGCAGATTATCATCACCTCCGACAAGTCGCCGGTGGAGATATCCGGTTTCGAGCCGCGCTTGCTGAACCGCTTCAAGTGGGGCCTCACCGCCGATCTGCAGGTGCCGGATTTGGAGACGCGTATCGCTATTATCAACAAGAAACTGGAGAACAATGGCATCACGTTCCCGAAGGAGGTGATCGACTATCTGGCGTTGTGCATCACCTCGAACACCCGAGAATTGGAAGGCGCCATGATCGCCATCCTCGCCCAGGCCTCGCTCAACCATAAGGCCATTACCGTGGAACTGGCCAAGGAGATGGTGGACAAATATGTGAAAACCAATGCGAAAGAGATCTCCATCGAGTATATTCAGAAGATTATTTGCGATTATTTCAAGATTTCCACCGACGCCATCAATGCCAAAACCCGCAAACGCGAGATTGTGCAAGCGCGCCAGTTGAGCATGTATTTCGCGCGCAAGTACACGAAACTCCCGCTCTCCATTATCGGTGCCTATTGCGGAAATAAAGACCATGCCACCGTTTTGCACGCCTGCCGCACGGTCAATAACCTTTACGAAACTGACAAAAAAATGAAACTTTATGTTGATGATATAGACATAAAAATGAAATTATAATTTTCTGCTTTTTTCTGTTGCGGAAATAAATTTTATTGTTTATCTTTGCCGCTGGCAAAAATGTTTTATTATGAAAAAGCGCTGGATATGCAACGAACTACCAAATGATGCGGCTGCAGAGAAACTGGCCGCCCAACTTTCCATTGAGAAACCGTTGGCCGCATTGCTTATCCAGAGAGGCATTAATACGCCTGAGGCGGCTGAAGAGTTCTTCAACCCCGACATCAGCAAACTCCATAACCCCTTCCTGATGAAGGATATGGACAAGGCCGTGAAACGCCTGTCCGACGCTATTATCGACAACCAGAAAATTTTGGTTTACGGCGATTATGACGTTGATGGAACCTCCGCCGTGGCGCTTCTTTACTCTTTCCTTTGCGAGATTATCGGTGCCGATTCCAAAAATTTGGTGGAATACTATATTCCCGACCGCTATTCGGAGGGCTATGGCATCTCCGACCAAGGCGTGGAATATTGCCGCGACAACAATGTGAACCTGCTGATCTCCCTCGACTGTGGTATCAAAGCCAACGACAAGGTGGAGATGGCCAACAAATACGGCATTGATGTCATTGTGTGCGACCACCATTTGGAAGGCGACGAACTACCTCCCGCCGTGGCTATCCTTGACCCCAAACGCAAAGATTGCCCCTATCCCTATAAGGAGCTCTCCGGCTGCGGCGTTGGTTTCAAGTTGATCCAGGGTTATTGCCAGAAATACAAGCTTCCCGACCAGCTTTGGCTGTCTCGTATGGACCTGGTGGCTATCAGCATAGCTTCCGATATCGTGGCCATAACGGGAGAGAACCGAATTCTGGCCCATTTTGGGCTTGAGATTATCAACAAGTTCCCGCGCGTCGGTATCAAGTCCATTTTGGACCAAGCCGGCATCAAACTGCATTATCCGTTCAAGGAGGAAACCATTTTCTCCCGCGTGATTTCCATTTCCGACCTTGTTTTCTATGTTGGCCCGCGTATCAATGCCGCCGGCCGAATGAAGAGCGGACGCGAGTCCGTTCGTCTGTTTATTTTCGAGGATGAGGACAAGTCGGTCGATATCGCCAAACGGATTAACACCCAGAACGAGGAGCGTAAGGAGCAAGACCGCAACGCCACCGAGGAGGCAATTCATACGATCCGCACATCCCATGAGTATGTGAACCGGAAAAGCATTGTCATCTACAACCCCAATTGGTTTAAGGGCATTATCGGTATTGTGGCCTCGCGACTAGTTGAGGTTTTCTATAAACCCACCATTGTGCTGACCAAGTCTTCCGACGGACTGATTACCGGATCCGCCCGTTCCGTGAAGGAGTTCAACATTTACGATGGCATAGACTACTGCTCAGACCTACTGGAGCATTTTGGTGGTCATAAGTTTGCCGCTGGCCTTTCGATGAAAGAGGAGAATCTGGAGGAGTTTATCGAGAAATTCGAACAATATGTGAGCGATAATCTGGAGGAATCCTCCTTTGTCCCTGAAATTTCAGTGGATATGCCGCTGGATCTCTCCGAAATCACGCACAGTTTCCTCAATAACTTGAAACGATTTGCCCCGTTCGGACCCGGCAATATGGAACCCATTTTCCAGTCCAATAATGTGGTGGACGAGGGAGCCGCAAGAATTGTGGGTGACAAGCACCTTAAAGCTCGCGTGCAGTATCCCGACCGCCCCGTGCGTCCTATTGACGTGATTGCCTTCAACCAGAAAGACAAACTGGAAATGATCAAGGACAACAAGACGTTTGATGTGCTCTACCATGTGGAGGAGAATGTTTGGAATAATGTGGTGAATATCCAATTGAATGTGAAGGATATACGGCCAAGCAATTCAAACGAATAGTGATCATGAATATGTCACAGAACTACTTACCAGAGAAAAATATTTCTACATTAAAGAACATATTCCGGATTGGTGTGGCGCTGAACCTTACTTATCTGGTTGTGGAAACCGTGTTTGGCTTTTGTTGTCATTCGATGGGACTGCTTGCCGATGCCGTGCAGAACCTTTGTGATGTGGCCGGCATGGTGTTGGTGCTCTCCGCTTATAAACTCTCCGATCCGGTGGGTACCAACCGTTTCAACTTTGGCTTTAAGAAAGGAGCCATGCTGATCATGGCCCTGGTGGCACTGGTGACAGGTGTCCTGCTGACGTTTATTATAGCGGGCAGTGTTCATCAGATACACTTCCCCAGATATTTGGATGGCCGGGCAATTTCATTGGTGGCGGCAATAGGGGTGCTGGTGAATGGGGTCACGGCCGGTCTATTCCTGATGGTTTACCGTAAAAGACTCCGTATGAGGGGCGCTTTCCGCCACATGCTGGCGGATGCCATCGTTTCACTGGTGGTTCTTGTTGCCGGCATGGTGATTTTCTTCACCAGATGGTACATTCTGGACACCTTGGTGGCGCTTGCGGTTGTGATTGTCATCATTTTCGCCTTGTGGGAACTGTTCCACAACAGTACCAGTCTCGTGCTGGATGGCGTGCCTGCCCGTGTGGAGTATGAGAAGCTGGTCCGGATTTTCTATGAGCAAGACGCTGTTGAAGATGTGTACCATCTGCATGTTTGGGCAGTCGCGCCCGATACCAATGTGCTTTCCGCCTGCGTGCGCCTGCGCGAGGACAATGGCTCGGAAACGGTGGCCGCTGTTTTGCGGGATCGTCTTGTCAAAGAGGGAATTTCCTATGTGACATTGGAGTTTGAAACCGGACAACAGGAAGCGTGCCAGAACACCGACGCTAAGGAATAATCAGATCTTCCATTCGTACTTTGGGAACATAGTGCGTGCCGTCTTTGCGGTAGTAGCGATGGTCCTCACCCTCCGATATTTCAGTTAACCGGATATTCTCATTGCCTTTCCCGATGGCGAGAATGAGCAACGGATCGTATGGCAATTGCAGGGCTTGGATGATTTTTTCTTTGTTGAATGCCCCGATAATCAGTCCACGAAGTCCCAACTCTACAGCTTTGAGCAGCATGCTTTGTACAGAGATACCAGCGTCAATGTCCACCATCTTGTTTTCAGGAATGTTGCTGCAAACGATGATGAACGCTTCGGGTTCCGTGCCCTCGAAGGGGAGGTGCAATTCCGGCAGCGCCCCGCCCATCTTGATATTTTCCAATATCGATGCGGCGCCATTCTCGGCATTGACCAGTTTGAACCGCAGAACCTGTTGGTTGCGGGCAGAGGGGATTTTGTTGTTTAC
>DGGS01000235.1 GCA_002392325.1 Bacteroidales bacterium UBA3868 | reverse complement strand
CGATGAAGAAGTTCTGCACCGTGCGCGACAATGAACTGACACCCTGATCGATACGAGCTTGTAGCTTGCCGGTGGCGTTGTCGCCAGAGTTGAAGAAGGCCATCTTGAAGGTGAGCACCTTCTCGATGACGCTTTGCGCCAAGTCGCGGCTGACATAAATCCGCATCCGCTCGCCGAAATAGTTCTGTGCAAAGGTGACGATTGCGGAGAGCAACTCCTTGCCTAACAGCACGATGGAGATGATGGTCATAATTCGCGCCGCCTGACCCCATTGGAAGTTGGTGCCGATGAGCGCATTGATGGCATCGACCGTCCGGTCGAGCACAATGGCGTTCACCTGTGCCATTAACGACCCGACCAAAGTCAGTATCAAAGTTGTGAAAACCAGCCACTTATAGGGCTTTACAAAAGGGCGAACATTTTTGAATAATTGGAAAAGGTTCATAATGCGAATTTAGTTTTTGACATATATTCCAAACAGAAAGTCGCTTGGATATTTTTGCAGATATTGGTCTTCAAACTCAAACAATTGTTGCAGGAGTAGTGTCTGATTTTGGTTGCATTCCAAAAAATGATGCGACAAATCCTTGAGCAACGGCATAAGAATATTCCCTCCATAGCCTTTTTCCTCTTTGATGGAGAAGAACTTGTGTATAGATGGCAGAATATTTGCCGATTCCACACATTCAGACGGATCGGAAACAATCATGCGAAGTCGCCCGGAACCGTAATATTTGTTTTTGTACAAGTTACTGCAAAACATTTTACGGTACTGTTTTTCAATGAGGGACAATCCTTGGTTGATGGCCTCAATTTGATATTTTGGGTATTGTAATCGGTTTGCTCCCACGTATTCATTTATTACCAGCCAACCTGATGGGGAGAGTGTACGATGGATCTTTTGCAGAAAAGATTCCATGTTTTTGAAATGATGCAAGGAGCCATGGAAAAACACAAGGTCATAGCCATTTTCTGGCAGTGGATGGGCGAGAATGTCTTCTGCTAGGAAATGCATGTTCACCAAGCCGTTTTCCGAAGCGGTTTTGGCTGCTTCTTGAATCAATTGTTCAGAGAAATCGATACAGGTGATATCCCAATGGGAATTCAGTTGGGCAAGTTTGATTTCATGACTGCACACACCGGAACCGATGGATAGCATGCGGATTTTCTGTTCTTCGGGGATGAGTTTCTTGGACAAGTATGTTTCGTAAGTCATCGTTTCATCCCCTGTTATCATCCGGTTCCATCGTTTTTGAACCAGAGGAATCATGGACCATGTGTCGATCCGGATGTCTGTTTCGTTGAAACTGCTCTTCGTTCTGCTTTTCCCCGAAGGGGACAATTTGCTTAACAGGAAAGGCAATCCCCGTTGCACACTTTTCAGATAAATGTCGCGAAAATCTTCTATTGTTATGAATGCCATGAAAGCAACTGTTAAATGATATGGCCGTACAAATCGTATGCGGCAGCTTCGGTGATTTTAGCGTCGTAGAACTCGCCTATGTGCAGTGCTTTGTCTTTGCGGATCAGCACGCTGTTGTCCACATCCGGCGAGTCGAACTCGGTGCGGCCTACGTAGAAATCCTGTTCTTCGGAATCGACAATCACTTTCAGGGTTTGGCCTACTTTGGTTTCGTTGAGTTCACGGGAAATGCCTTCCTGCAGTTGCATGATTTCGTTCACGCGGCGCGTCTTGATGTTCCGGCGCACGGGGTCGCCAAGGTCGTAGGCGGGAGTGTCGTCCTCTTGGGAGTAGGCAAATACGCCCAAGCGCTCGAAGCGGTTTTTGCGCACAAACTCCACAAGTTCTTTGTGTTGTTCGTTGGTTTCGGTAGGGTAGCCGGAGATGAGAGTGGTGCGCAGCGCGATGCCGGGCACCGTCTCGCGTATGCGTGCGATGAGGTCGTAGATGTATTTTGAGGTGCCGCCACGCCGCATGCTTTTCAGAATGTCATCGCTGACATGCTGGAAGGGAATGTCCAGGTAACGGCAATATTGCGGGTGGGCGTTCATCACATCCAGAATTTCGTATGGGAAGTGGATGGGGTATGCATAGTGCAGTCGTATCCATTCCAAACCTTTCACCTGTGCCAATGCTTCCATCAGATTGGCCAGTTCTTGTTTCCCGGACAGGTCCACGCCGTAGTAGGTGAGGTCCTGGGCGATGAGCATCAGTTCCTTAACGCCTTGGTCGGCCAGTTTTTGCGCCTCGTCCACAAGCAATGGGATGGGTTTTGAGACCTGCTTGCCGCGAATCAAGGGGATGGCGCAGTAGGAACAACTGTGGTCGCAGCCCTCCGAAACCTTGAGGTAGGCGTAGTGGGGTGGGGTGGAGAGCAATCGCTCGCTGGTGCCCAATAGGTCGAAATCGGATGATTCCATTAGTTTTTTCAGCTCATCGAATGTGTAGAAGCCGTCCACTTCGGGCAGTTCGTTCACCAGATCCTGTTTGCAGCGTTGGGCAAGACAACCCACCACATAGATTTTTTTCACCTGCCGGCGCATCTTGCGTTCCACTTGGGCGAGGATCTCGTTGACGGACTCCTCGCGCGCGTCACCGATGAAACTGCATGTGTTGATGATGACGGCGTCGGTTTTCATGGTGCATTCAAAGAAGATGCGATGTCCCATCTTTTGCAGCCGTGAAGCCATGATTTCAGAGTCCACGATGTTCTTAGAACAGCCTAAGGTGATGATATTAATGGTCATACAATTATATTATTATGATGAGACGGCAAAAATAAAAAAAAAGCCCCTCGTTGAAGGGGCTGTTTTTCCAACTGTACAAAAAATTACATGGTAGCTTTACATTTAACCTCAGTAGTAACGCCTAAAAGGGAAGCAGAACTGTTGTAATCGGCACATTTTTTACCAGATTCCACTTCAAAGGGATCGCCCGTAGTGGTGAGAGCTCCATTGACATAGGTCTTGCATTGGCATTTTTTGTTGCATGATGTAGTGAAGAAACAAAGCAACAAACCAGCTGCTACGATACATAATACTTTTTTCATTTCCTTAAAAGTTTTAAAATTTGTAATTAATTTGCGGCAAAAGTACATTTTTTTTGAATTGCTATGCTTAATAAATGTTAATTTAATTCACAATAGCAGGTTCAGAAGATTATTGTTATAGAGATGTTCTTAAACATACTTGTAGCAGCGCAGAATGGGTTGTCTGTAGTTTGACCGCAAATGCATGGCACCACCCAGACATTGTTTGTAATCGGTGCATTTCTCGCAAGAACCGCAACGCATCCAATCACGGTTACGCATGATATCAAATCGGTTGTCCCAAACATCCATCAGGTTGTTGTTATAGATGTTTCCTTGCACAAAAGAGCGGTTGATGTTCGGGCAGGCAGAAATATCCCCGTTGACAAGCACAGAACCGATGTTAATGCCGGCCCGGCAGAAGAAATAACTGTCGCGTACGCTCTCCTCATATTTTCCAGTGTAGGCCTCGCAGCTGAATTTCAAATCAATTGAACCCTCACGGCGGGTGTCGGCGATGAACTGAAGCATCTCCTGCACTTGTAAATGATTAAGTTGAAGTTCGGCATTTTTTGTGGCGCGTCCGATGGGTGCAATGGTGAACAAACGCCAATGACGAATGCCGTTGGCTATGAGAAGATTCTTCAGTTGTGGTAATTCGGAAAGGTTACGTTGATGCACACAAGTCACCACATCGTAGTTCAGATTCGGAGTGCGCGCGATGATTTGCAGCGCATGTAGTGCCCTTTGGAAACTCTGGGGATGGTTGCGTAGCCAGTTGTGAGTGTTTTCTAAACCATCCAAACTCACCGTCACCGAGCCAAGTCCAGCTGCCATGAGTTCCTGATGCCGTTTTTCATCGTACAACATGCCGTTGGTAACAATGCCCCAGCGGAAGCCATGCTCGCGGAGCACACGTCCGCATGTGGCAAGGTCAGCGCGTAATAAGGGCTCGCCACCTGTAATGGCAATAAGAGTGGTGCCGCGCTTGTAGCGTTTTTCCACGGGTTTAATGGCTGTCAGAAAATCATAAAATGGCATGTCTGGCACACATGGTTCGGCTTTGCAGTCGGAACCGCAGTGCCGACATGACAAGTTGCACCGCGAGGTGCACTCCCAGAACAGATAATTTAACTCGTGTATGGCCGTTTCGTTTTTTCGGAACACACGGAAAAGAAACCGTTTGAACCGCTTGCTTTTATGAATTCTCACGATGCTGTTTCACTTTCAGTTCAAGTGGATTTTGAAGGTCAGAAGCAGAAATTGTGGTGTCGAACGACTCATACAATCCGTTTTCGATACTGTCAATGTCGTTTACCTGCACATCATAGCCGATCCATTCGTTAAAAAAACGTTCTCCGTTGGGATCCACAAAATTGCCTTCATTGTCGGTGATGGCTGTGAAATCCAAGGCTGGAATGGACACTTGAAGACCTTTTATGGGTGCCCCAGTTTCTGTATCAAGCACCTTGCCTTGGACTTTTGCTTTGATATGTATCTCCGGAGGACCATAGCAGGCTTGGAAGGTGAACATGAGTGCAGTGGCGGAAAAAGAGCCAAAAAGGAAGCGCACCAGCTGTTGTTTCTTTTCTTTGAACTTCTTGAACATAATGCCAGATTCTTAAACGTTGCAAAAATAAAAAAAATGTTGAAAAAAAGTTGATAACTTATTTTGGGTATGCGGAAAAGAAAAACGGTAAAAATTTATTTTTGCGACATCCGAAAAGAGTGATTTAAAATAAGTATAATAAACTGAAAATCAAATAACTATGGGTGGTTTTTTTGGTGTAGTGTCCGATGGACCTTGCAATCCTGATTTGTTTTACGGCATCGACTACCATTCTCATCTTGGAACGAAGCGAGGTGGTATGGTGACCATCGATCACAATCTCTTCCATCGTTCCATTCACAATATAGAGAATTCTTATTTTAGGACTAAATTCGAAGAGGATTTGGCCAAGTTTACCGGTAACATGGGCATTGGCGTGATTAGTGACACAGATGCCCAACCCATTGTGGTCAATTCACATTTGGGACGCTTTGCGATAGTTACTGTTGCTAAAATTAATAATATCAGCGAATTGGAGCAGGATTGTTTGGCCAAGAACCAGCAATTCACGGAGTTGAGTTCGGGTTCTACCAACCCTACGGAACTCATCGCCTTGATGATTACGCAAGGTCGCGATTTTGTGGACGGCATCCAGAATGTGTACCACAAGGTGAAGGGTTCGTGCTCTATGCTGATTTTGACCGATGACGGCATTATCGCAGCCCGTGACTATTATGGGCGTACACCTATTGTAATTGGCAAGAAGGGTGGCAGTTATGCATTATCTTTCGATTGTCATAGTTTTGCCAACCTTGACTATTCCATTGAGCAGTTTGTGGGGCCCGGAGAGGTGACAAAGGTCACCCTGAATGGTGTTCAGCAATTGCTGGCTCCCAACCCTAAGATGCAGATTTGCTCGTTCTTGTGGATTTATTACGGTTATCCGACTTCTGAATACGAGGGTGTGAATGTGGAGAATACACGTTATATGTATGGTTATGAGATGGGTCGTAACGATGATATAGAAGCCGACATGGTGTCAGCCATTCCGGATTCCGGTATTGGCATGGCCCTTGGCTATGCTATGGGAAAGCAGATTCCATATCGAAGAGGTATTGTGAAATACACGCCCACTTGGTCACGGAGCTTTATGCCTGTCACACAAGAATCGCGCGAGCATGTGGCCCGTATGAAACTGCTGCCGAACACCACTGTGCTGAAAGGCCAGCGCATTGTGTTTTGTGACGATTCCATCGTGCGCGGCACCCAGTTGCGTGACAATGTGAAAAAACTCTACGGTTACGGAGCGAAAGAAGTGCATATTCGCATCAGTTGTCCTCCGCTGACCTATGGATGTCCCTTCCTCAACTTCTCCGCATCCAAAACGGAAATGGAACTCATCACCCGCCGTGTGATTGAGGAGTTGGAAGGCGACAGCACGAAGAATCTGCATCTCTACTGCGACGATTCTACCAAAGAATATGCCAATATGGTGGAACTGATACGGAAGCATCTCGGTGTGGATACCTTGAAATTCAACCGGTTGGAAACAATCGCTAAGGCAATCGGTTTGCCGAAAGAGCGTGTCTGCACACACTGCTTCGACGGTTCTTCCTACGGAGAATAACCTGCAATTGTAAGATAATCGACGGAAAGGGCAACCGAATAGGTTGTCCTTTTTTTTATTATTTTTGCAAAAAA
>DGGS01000150.1 GCA_002392325.1 Bacteroidales bacterium UBA3868 | reverse complement strand
CGATAACCTCATACGAGAACGGGATGTTGTGGGTTTCCGGGGATGGAAATCCTTTCGAGGTTTCAACTGCATATCAGCATTTGTTTTCTGATTCTGCGACAGCGAAGAAAAACGATGAGAAAACGGACGGTAATCCACAGCAGAAAGAAAACCAGAAGGAGACAGTGATATACCGGCTTGTCGCTGAGAACCCAGGCATATCCGCTGTGCAACTCGCATCCAAATCCAAGTTCTCCCAAAGTTCAACCAACCGCCACATCGCCCGCCTCAAGCAGCAGGGACTCATCCGGCATGTGGGTTCCAACAAGACCGGCGGCTACGAGGCGGCGGAAGGAGAGATGGGGTGAAGTTGGTGAAGGGGGGGCATGAGGTGAAAAGGGAAATGAGGAATGGGAAATTGAGACTGGAGAATGTATCCTCTTTCACCCCATGTACCTCTTTTTCCTCTTGCTCCCTTTTTAAAATCCTGTCCAGAACATCTCCCAGAATTTCTGCTCCATCTCCTGCCAGGTTTGGCGGGTGGCGCCAGCAAAGTCGGCGGTGTAGCGGTTCAAGACCTTCTGGGCTTCTTCCTTTTTACCATCCTTGAGTAAATTCACGGCCTTCTTTTCAAGGTCAGGAAGTTCGTTGAACGCCTTTTCTTCGTAACGGGCCACATTTTTCAGCAAATAGTCCTTGGTGTTGCCCCAGCGGATTTGGGCCAACTTATTGGCTTTCCGGTAGTGCCAAAGCACGGCGTTTTCGTTATATCCAAAGTGTCCACAAATATTGAATCCGGCAGGCAGGGAGGTTTCGCCAGCATAAATGGGGATGCGCGGACTTTGTCCGGGATTCTCCAGCGAGAACCAACAGAGGCCGCCAACCTCATCGGGCAGCCAACTGCGGCATTGGATGATAGTGGAATAGGAGCACCACGACATGGCCACGCCGCGGTAGAAAGTCACCGTGCCGGGTTTAAGCATGTTGTACATGGCACGCTCATTGCCATCCATCCACGGATTGGCGTTGGGGCACACCACCGTGTCAACCACAATTTCGCCATCCACTCTGCGCTTGCGGGGATAGAGCAGGTTTTGGGTCTGGTCCAGTTCGGGACAACCCTCGTAGTTGGCGCGGAAGAGTTCCATCACGCGTTGCGGGGAGACTTTCTCATCGGGTTTGATGGAGAAAGGCAACTCGTCGGCATCAAGGGCAAAGTGCTGCGACGGAGCCAGCTGGGTGAAGATATACCACTCGCGTTCCTTGAAGTTCTTATTGCCAGAATATGAAGACGGGAACGCTTTCCACCAGATAAAGTCGCCTTTGCCATCCCAAAGACCGTATTTCTTGGCTACCTTCTCGATGTTGTCGGAACATATAAAGTAATCCTTGTTTTTGCGGTCAAGTTTGCCGATGCGGGCCACATTGCAACTCACGGCCACCTCATCGTCGGGCACGCGCTGCGCCGCCCAGATGCCGCCAATTTTGTCAGGACCCTCGCCAAGGATTTCCATCTGCCAAACTTCTTTTTTATCGGCAATAGTGATGCACTCTCCGCCGTCGCCATAGCCGTATTGCGCAATCAGTTCGCCAATGAGACGGATGGCGTCGCGGGCGTTGTCGCAACGCTGCAGAGCAATGCGTTGCAGCTCCTCAATCAGAAACATGCCCTTTTCATTCAGCAGGGTGTCGGGACCGGAGAAGGTGCTCTCGCCCATGGCGAGTTGCTTCTCATTCATACAAGGATATGCCGTGTTCATGTAGGCATAGGTGTGCACCACTTCGGGAATTTCACCCGCCAGTGTCACATTTTCCATGGCGTTGGGTGTGCTGGTGTGCATCGTGCCCTTATAAACCTTGTGCATGGTGCCGGGCTCGTGGTCGGCAGCGGGCTCCATCTTCACCCAAGTGCGGTACTTGCTGTCGCACGTGTGCGAGGTTATTACGGAGCCGTCGGTGGAGGCTTTGCAGCCCACCATGATGGAGGTGCAATTAGCGCCCACGAGTTCGGTTTCCTGGGCAAAAGTGAATGTCGCAAAGAAGCAAGCGACAAGGGTAAGGAGGATGGTTTTGAGTTTCATCATGATATTAATATTCTTTATGTTGCCGCAAAAATAATATTTTTTAGGCAATGATATAGATGTTGACCTGACTTGAAGGTTGTTTGGGATTCCGCCGTTCACTATGTTCACGGCGGAATGGTGCGTGTGCGGCGCACCATTCCGCAAGACGCGCCAGCGTTGAGCGGAATCTACAACATAACGGAGTCTTTCTACATCATTGCCAATTTTTTGTACCTTTGCACGCCAAAATATCACATTTATGGAAATCAAACCAATCATTGCTCCCTCTCTTCTTTCCGCCGATTTCGGCAACCTTAAAAAAGATGTGCAAATGCTGAACAAATCCAAGGCCGACTGGGTGCATCTGGACATCATGGACGGCATTTTTGTGCCCAACATTTCATTTGGCATTCCCGTAGTCAAAGCCGTTCGGCAACTGTCTGAAAAACCACTGGATACACACCTGATGATTGTGCAGCCGGAGCGATACATCCACGCCTTCAAGGAGGCGGGTGCCGACATGCTGACCGTGCATTGGGAGGCGTGCACGCACCTGCACCGCACCATCTACCAGATCAAGGAAGAGGGTATGCTGGCGGGCGTAGCCCTCAATCCGCACACTCCCGTTTCTGGCTTGGAGGATGTGATCAATGATATTGATTTAGTGTTGATTATGTCGGTGAACCCCGGCTTTGGCGGGCAGAAGTTCATCCCGCGCGCCCTGCACAAAATCGCCGAACTGCGCGAGATGGTTGAGCGCAACAACTCCGAGGCGCTGATTGAAGTTGACGGTGGTGTGTGTCAGGACAACATTGCCGACATCATGGCCGCCGGAGCGGATGCCGTGGTGGCGGGAAGCGCCGTTTTCAAAGCCGAAGACCCTAAAATCGCTATTCAGAATCTTAAAAACATCTAAAACATGAGAAAAATTGCCGTTTTTTTCTTTTTATCCTGTCTTTTTCTTAATGTTTTCTCACAAACGGTGACCTATCAGGATATTTTAAACCAGAAATCGGCCAAAGAACTGACTGGCCGCAACAGTGGTGACGACATTACCGCATACGTGGCCTCCAACGGCATCACTTATACCAAAGGTTCCACCATCACATACGGATATCCGACAAATGGAAAGTATTATGTCTATTTCATGGATGTGACGGGAAGTTGGTTAAACGCTTTGGCAGAAGATGAGAACGCCACCTCATCCGAGCGTGCCCAAAGCCAAGAACGGGCCGAACGGGTGGAAAACCGCGCCGGCGGTGTGGCCACCATCAAGAAAATCCAATGTGTGCCCATTGACCCATTTAACAGAAAAAACAGCGGGTGCAAGATTTATCTGGTGCTCAACCGCGGCGGTTTGGCCTGCACCAATTTTGAAGAAGCGCTTGCCGTCAAAGAGGTTATCACGAAAGCCAACCCTGACGATGTGGCCTCCGATGCCGCTCTTGAGGAACTGAAACGATGGAAAGAGAAATTGGATCTCCAAATCATCACCCAAGAGGAATATGACGCCAAAAAAGCGGAATTGATGAAAAAAATCAAATAAAACCCACATTTATGTCTGAAAAACAAAGAAGCACAGCTTATTGCATGTTCGTCATCGGATCCCTGTTTTTTGTATTCGGATTCGTCACCTGGCTGAACAACATTTTAATACCCTACATGCGCACCTCATGTGAGCTTACCACGCAGGTGCAGGGATATCTGGTCACTTTCGCCTTTTATATTGCCTATTTTGTGATGTCCATACCCTCCTCTTTTGTATTGAAGAAGACCGGATACGGCAACGGCATGGCATTAGGTCTCATTGTGATGGCCATCGGGTGCATGATGTTTATTCCAGGAGCCATGACGCGCAGTTATCCTATCTTCCTGATTGGCTTGTTTTTACAAGGAAGTGGTTTGTCGCTGTTGCAAACGGCCAGCAATCCGTATGTCACCGTCATCGGGCCGGTGGAATCTGCCGCGCGCCGCATGAGCGTGATGGGCATTTGCAACAAGGTGGCTGGCATGATTGGCATTCTCATCCTGTACAACGCCCTGTTCAAAGGCAAGGAGCAACTCATTGAAAATATCCAAAACACGGCTGCCGGTCCTGAAAAAGAAATGATGCTGCAGCAACTTTCCAATGGTGTTATTCTGCCCTATATCATTATGACCATGGTACTTATCGGCTTGGTCATCTTCATTAAATCCGCCCATTTGCCGGAGATTATTGAGGAAGAGAAGAAAATTGACGGTCACAAAGCCAGTATTTTCAGTTTCCCGTACATGTGGCTGGGCGTATTGGCCATTTTCTTCTATGTGGGCGCTGAGGTTATCGCCATCGACACACTGATTCCGTACGGCGACTTCTACGGAATACCCACCTCCGTATCGCACTATTTCGGCATTTACGCCTTGATTGCCTTGCTGGTCGGTTATGTGTGCGGTATTTTGTTTGTGCCGAAAGTCATCTCACAGCGTAACGCGTTGATTATCCAATTGTGCTTGTCGGTTGTGCTGGTGATTGTGGCCCTGTGCACGCACGGAATCGCTTCCATTCTGGCTATCATCTGCCTCAGTTTTGCGCACGCTATCATGTGGCCGGCCATTTGGCCGCTTGCCATCCATGATTTGGGCGACCATACGGAATTCGCCTCCGCCCTGTTAGTGATGGCCATTGTGGGCGGTGCCATCATGCCGTTGATTTATGGTAAGATTGCCGACGTGGTGAACCCGCACGACGCTTACGCCTTGCTGTTTGTATCCTACGCCTACATCCTGTTCTTCGCAACGGTGGGGTGTAAGATTACGAGGAAGAGAGTAAAGGAGTAAAAGAGGGTGAAAGGCCGTTGACTATTAGCTGTTGGCCTTTGGCAAAAAAAAACAATAGCTAATCACCGGCAATTATAGTATATTAGATTGCTTACATTGTATATCGCACACCGAAATTCACACTCCAGTCGGCGTAATGGAGCTGCGGACCACCAGACTCATAGAATAGCAACCCATAACCGGGCCTGACATCCAATTGCAATGTGACAGGAGCGTTGAATTTATATTCCAGTCCCAGAAGCACATTGGTGCCAAACTTCCCAAACGGCGTGTTATAATAAAGCATGAAAGAGGGATCTCCGTAATAAATACGATTATCATCGTAACCATATCCACGATACCAGTTATAACCCAAACTGACACCACCGCCAAACATTCCATACAAACCATTCACAAAATGGCCCTCATACAGGAAGTTGGGATTTAATTCCAAAGTCCAGATATTGATAGGATTAAATTTACTGATAACTTCGTAATCCGGACCATAAACAATGTATTTTCCCCAGTTTATGCAGCCTGCGGTGGTTGTGATTTTTGTTCCAAGGTCAACCTGTAGGGCAAAATGATCCGTTAAAAATGTCTTGTATGAAATGGCTTGCATATTGCCGAACGACACGCCCACGCTATGTTGGTAAGGTGCTTGAGCCTGTAAGGAGAACAACATTCCGAAAAAAACAGCAATAATTAAAATTTTCTTTTGCATAATTTTTGTTAAAAATTGAACATTATTATTAAAAAACAGCATTTATCAAATTTAACGGATTTTTCTTGAAATTATTGCTAAAATTATTGGTAATGATATAGCATTTGACTTGTCCGCACTAATGTGCGGACGCTCAAAAAATCCCCTTCTATTTTAGAAGGGGAATTTGCTCCTTGCGGCACTGTTGTGCCACAATCATTATTCGTAAAAAGAAATCCAGATGTTGATGTTTCAACAGATCAACATCTATATCATTGCCAACAATTACCGTCCGATAATCTCTGCCAGTTCGTCCACGCCCTTGGGCAAATGCGGACCTAACACGCGATGGCCGGTTTCTGTAATCAGCAGGTCATCTTCAATGCGGATGCCACCGAAATCGCGGTATTTCTCCACCACATCGTAGTTGATGAAATCTGCGAACTTGTTCTCTTTCTTCCAAATGTCAATCAAGTGCGGGATGAAATAGATGCCAGGTTCAATGGAAACAACAAAACCCGGTTTCAACTCGCGGGCCATACGCAGGGAGGCCCAGCCAAAGATGTTGCTCGGGCGCACAGTGTCGTCGTAACCCACATGGATTTGTCCGAGACCCTCCATGTCGTGCACATCCAAGCCAATCTGATGGCCCAGTCCGTGCACCATAAACAGGGCGTGCGCGCCTAACTCAACGGCCTCTTTCACATCTCCCTTCATCAATCCCAAATCTTTAAGCCCTTGAGCGATGACTTCGCAGGAAAGGCGGTGAAGTTCCTTGTTGTACATGCCCGGATGTGCGGCATCAATGGCGTCCATATTGGCTTTCAGCACAATCTCATAGATTTCCTGCTGCTTGGTGGTGAACTTACCGCCCACAGGCAATGTGCGGGTATAGTCGGAGCAGTAGTTCATCAGTCCTTCGGCTCCAGCATCCATCAGCAGCATATTGCCTTCTTGCAGAATGCCGTTGTGAAGGTGGTTGTGCAGTGTTTCGCCATGCTGGGAGAGAATTACCGGGAAGGATATGCCGTTACCGTATGAAAGGGCGATGCCTTCAGCCAAACCGGCCAGTTCGCGTTCCGACTCGCCTGCCACGCAGCGACGCATCACAGCCGTGTGCATCTTCACACCAATCTCGCAAGCTTTGTCCATCTCGTCAATTTCGCACTGCTCCTTAGCGGAACGCAACACCACAATACCCTTAATCAGCTCTAAAGAAGCCGCTTCGCGAATATTGTTCACATTAATGCCTGTAAGGTTGGACAGCCAAATCTGGTTATCGCCGCGATACATGGGTGTGAAATGCACCTTGCGGCCATCCTGTTGCGCCTTTTGGATGTATTCCGCCAACTTGGCCAGTGGCATAGTATCCGACACACCTACCTTTTCAGCCAACGAGGCGATGGTGGGCTGGTCACCCATCCAAATAATGTCATCAATGGTGAAATCGTTGCCGAAAATGATGGATTTGTGCGCGTCAAAATCGATGATGGCGGCAATGTCTGCGATGGAAAGCCCGAAGAAATAGAGAAAGTCGCTGTCCTGACGGAAGTTATAGGTATTGTCAGGATAGTTCATCGGGGCCTCGTGGTTGCCCAAGAAAACGGCGATGCCATGTTGTACGGATTGCGTGAGTTTCTCACGTCTGTTCTGATAAACGGTTTTTTCGAATAAAGGGTTCATTATTATTGGTTTTTTAATTAATAATTCGCGTTTTATGGATAGAGACGCACGACCTATTTGTTGTTGAGACGCACGACCGTGCGTCTCTATCGATTATTGGATGATAATTTTTTTATTCAAAATAAAATCCTCTCCCGTGACGCGCAGAACATACACGCCGGCGGTCAAGTCCGGTAAGGACAGCGTGTGTTCGTTCTGAAACATTCCGGATTCGGACCACACGATCTGACCGGCGAGGTTGAGAATCTGGAACACCGCATCCGTTTCCACCTCAACGGGGGCTGAAACGGTGATGTGGTCGGTAGCGGGATTGGGGTAAACCAACCAGCGTGATGGCATGCAGAGTTCTTCTATACCATTGGGATTGAAAGCGTTAACTGAATCAGCACCCCAAATTTTGCCCACGAGTTCGGGAAAGTCGATAAAAGGGTTGCGGTTGTGCTGGAGGGTATATACGGCGTTATTGCGGGCAATTTCCTTTTCGCTCACGGGGTCCTCGTTGTGCCAGCGGATCAGCATATCAAGCGCCCAAGGTTTGAGCGAACCGCCGGAGAACATGGATTGGGTTTCCTGTCCCAGATTCTTGTCCATGTAGCAAACCGCCATGTAGAAATAGGAACGGGCAAGATCACCTTTGTAGGCATCGTTAGGTTCGAAAACTGTGCCTGAATAACCCGAAACCACGCAAGTTCCTAATTTTGAGCCGTTTGTGCTGGTCCATGAGGCATTGTTCACCTCTCCGAAGGCCAAGTTGCCGCGCTTTCCGTTCACAAAACCGTCGGTGGGATACACATGGAAAAGGTCTGTTTTCATAGGAGTTACTTCGCCAAACCAGCTTTGCGGCACACTATGCTCACGATTGTAGCAATCGCCTTCGGAATTGTAGTTGCCACACTGGTTGGAACCAAAAGAATAGTAGTACGCGGTAGTGCCGTTAGGGTTGTCAGAATAGATATCCCACACTTTGCCATTGTCGGGACGAACATCGGTAGTATAGTAAGCATCCCATAAAGCGCTGTACGACAACGCAGTATGGTTTTTTACAATGCCATATAGCGCAGTACGCAGAGCAGCGCCTTTCTTCTGATAGGCATTATTATAATAGTTAGCCGGCGGCTGGGCGCAGAGAGTCGCCGTAAACAGCGAAAACAGAAGCACGAATTTGAAGCGCATATTGGTATATTTAGTATGCAAAAATAGAAAATTTCAAGACATGAAACTACGATAAATTTTCCGCACCTCAACGGCTTCTTTCACATCGTGAACGCGCAGAATGTGAGCACCTTTCATCAAGGCAATGGTGTTCACAACGGTGGTGCCATTCAAAGCGTTATTAGGGGTGGTTTCTAAAAGTTTGTAAATCATGGATTTGCGGGAAACACCAACCAAAATGGGCAGATTGAAAACTTTGAATGCATCCATATTCTTCAATACGAAATAATTCTGTTCCAATGTTTTACCAAATCCGAAACCCGGATCCAGAATGATGTCGTGCACATGGACTTCGTGCAATTTTTCAATCTGTTGCCCGAAAAATTGCAGCATTTCAGCTATAATATCTTGATAATCGGTATGTTGTTGCATAATATCGGGTTTGGCGGGCGTGTGCATCAGACAATAGGGCACCTGCAATTGGCCAATCGTGGGGATCATTCCGGAATCAAAAGTGCCGCCGGAAACATCATTAATCATGTCGGCACCATTTTGCACGGCGGCACGGGCCACAGAGGCGCGCCAGGTGTCCACCGACACCACGGCCTCTGGAAAACGCTCCTTCACCAACCGTACGGCACACTCTATGCGGTTAATCTCTTCCTGTTCGGAAATATCGGCTGCTCCGGGGCGCGTGGACATCGCTCCAATGTCAATGATGTCGGCTCCGGCGGACAGCATCTCCCCTGCCATTTTCACAATCGCTTCGGCGGTCCGATACTGACCCCCATCGTAAAAAGAGTCCTCCGTAACATTCAAAATCCCCATAACCAAGGGAGGTGTCAAGGGCAAAAGCCTACCGCCGATATTCAGATGTTGAAGCATAGTATCATTTTTTTTACAAAAGTAGTGTTTTTTTTTAAAACAGCGCATCCCACCATTCCGCGAATCGCGTTAGCGTTGAGCGGAACCTCCAACAGCTACCTCGTCCCTTTTTGGGGATTCCGCCGCAAGCGGCGGAATGGTGGTCACTACAAAAAAGGGGGCGCTTGCGCGTCCCCTATGTACTAATGCTTGTTCCGGCCTGTTTACTTTGCCAGGAAAGGATAACCGTAGTCCGTTGCCGGCACATATGTTTCCTTGATGCAGCGTGCGCTGATCCAGCGGACAAGGTTGAGCATACTGCCGGCCTTGTCGTTAGTACCGGAAGCACGTGCGCCACCAAACGGCTGGCAACCCACCACAGCGCCCGTCGGCTTATCGTTGATGTAGAAGTTACCGGCAGAGTGACGCAGCATCTGCTCGGCCTTCTCAATAGCATAGCGGTCCTGAGCGAAGATGGAGCCCGTAAGAGCATACGGGGAAGTGGTGTCGCAAACCTGCAACATTTCTTCATATTTGTCATCCTCATACACATAAACCGTGATAACCGGTCCGAAGATTTCCTCGCGAATAGACTCATAATCCGGCGTTTTGGCCACGATAATGGTCGGTTCCACGAAATAGCCCACGGATTTGTCGTAATGGCCGCCAAGCACGATTTCGGCGTCTTTGGACTCTTTGGCGCGGTCGATGTAACCGGCAATGTTGTCGAAGGATTTCTCATCGATGACGGCATTCACGAAGTTGGAGAAGTCGCGAACATCACCCATCTTCACGGTGGTCATCATGTCCTTGATGTGGTTCAATGTGGGTTCCCAGAGGGATTTCGGCACGTATGCGCGGGAGGCGGCAGAACACTTTTGTCCCTGATACTCGAATGCACCACGAAGGATAGCCACAGCCAACTCGCGTGCGGGAGCGGTCTTGTGCGCAAAGATGAAGTCCTTGCCACCGGTCTCGCCCACAATCTTGGGATAAGTGTTGTAAATGTCAATGTTTTCGCCGATCAGTTTCCAGAAACTCTTGAAGGTGGAGGTGCTTCCGGTGAAGTGGATACCAGCCAAGTGCGGGGATTTGAAGGCCACATCGCTGATGACGGAGCCGCTGCCGGGCAGGAAGTTGATAACGCCATCGGGCAGACCTGCCTCTTGGAGCAGTTTCATGAGGTAATAGTTGGACAAAATGGCCGTAGTGGAGGGTTTCCAAATCGTCACGTTACCCATGAGCGCCGGAGCCACATTCAAGTTCAAGGCAATAGAAGTGAAATTGAACGGGGTAATGGCATACACGAAGCCCTCCATGCCGCGGTATTCGTTGCGGTTGAGCGTGCTATGGTCGGAAATGGGTTGCTGACCATAGAGCTGGGAGGCGAAATAGGTGTTGAAACGCAAAAAGTCGATGGCTTCGCACGGGCAGTCGATTTCGGCCTGCATCGGGCTCTTGCCTTGACCGAGCATACAGGAAGCATTGAGAATGTATCTGTATTTCGTAGCCAACAATTCGCCAGCTTTCATCATGATGGATGCGCGTTGGATCCAAGGCATCTCTTCCCAATCTTTCTTGGCTGCCATAGCGGCGTCGATAGCCATTTGAACCTCTTTCTTACCCACTTTGTGATAGTTGGCCAGCACATGAGCGTGCTCTGTCGGCATTACCACTTTGCCCATGTCGCCGGTTTTCACTTCCTTACCGCCAATAATCGGGCATATTTCAATCACTTGATTATATTGTCTTTCAAGTTCTTCTTGCAATAATTTTCTTTCGGGGGTTCCGGGTGCGTAAGAGTACACCGGTTCATTTTTGGGTTCTCTGAATACGAAATTTGCGTTGTTCATAGAATGGAATTTAAATTTTGAAAAAAAATATGTTTATAGGCTTGCTTTTTTAAAAAGCGGGGCAAATATACAAAAAAAGAGACAGTCCGGGCACAAGAAAAGACGCTGTTAAAATAATTTTTGCACATCGTTTTTCAAAATGACCAGTGCTTGGTCCACTACGGGTTTTTGGGCGGCGGCGATCAGCAGGGACTCGGCAAACTGCTGGTTGTCGGCGGTTTCATCCATCTGTTCTGCCACCGTGTTGATAATCTCGATGATGTCGTTCTTGGCATCGCAAATCTTGTTCCACACATCGTTGGAGATGTAGATTTGCTGGGAAAGGTTGTGCTCGAACTCCGAACGGATGGCGGTGAGCAGCAGATTCTGTTCCTGGGCTATGGTCAGTCCGGGAGCATGAATGCGCATGACCAACTGATTGGGCTCGATGCGTTCCAGATACAGCGCCATGCGCTCATACGCCTGCAGGCGCAAAGGCAGGGATATGCTCTTGGCCGCTTTGCCGTTGTCCAACGCTTGCGCTTTCAGCGTGCGCTCCGTGAACATCTTGGACACGAAAACAATGGCGATGAGGGCCAGACAGGCAACGATAATGATGGTATAATTCATATTTTCTGATTTTTGCCGGGGCAACCCTATGTGGTTGCCCCGAATATGGAAAATCATGCATACGGGCGCCCATAATGGGTGCCCGTACATATTTATTAGCCGCAATAGAAATATTCTTTCACCATCTTGGTCATCAAATCCGGATTCTTTTCGATTTCCTTGCGGATTTTCTGGTCTTTGAAGGCTTTCAGTTGCTTGACGATGTCATCAATCATTTCGCGGTTGAAAACGCCGTGTGCCTCAAATATGGCCCTGTTACGGCTCAATTCATCGGCTGACTCCCAGCAAGAAGCAGGCAGTTGGGCCAGACTCTCCACCAGCGCCTTGTTCTCCGGACGATGGATATCGACATCCACATATGTCTTTTCGGCGAACTCAAGGGCGCCTTCCATTTCAAATCCGTGGCGCGCGGCGCACACCAGACCGGCCAGCAAGAGATAGATGTCGGCGGAACCGTCCGGACAACGGAATTCCACGGTTTGTTTTTGCGTACGGTCTTTCTTCACCGGTTTCTCCAGCGGGTTGAGGTCAGCGAGAATATCGTTCTTGTAGTTCCATCCCAGCGGCACGCGCACGAGCACGGAGCGGTTGCGGTCGCCCCAGCAAATGGAGGTAGGCGCTTCCTGATGCGGCACCAAACGGAAATAAGAGGTCGGGTTGGTGTTGCCAAAAGCGGTCAGTGAACCCGCACAGGTCATATAACCGGCGATGGCGGTCTTGGCGATGGAATTCAGTTTGCCTTTGGTGACATATTGGTTCTTGCCGTTGGCATCCACAATGCGGGTATGGATATGCAAACCGCTGCCGGCTTTGCCTGTGGTGATTTTCGGTGAGAAAGTCACATCCAAACCATACTGATAAGCCAGATTGCGGATAATCCATTTGGCGATAACCAACTGGTCAGCAGCATCTTGAACATCAGTTACGAGAAATTCGATTTCATTCTGCTCATAAATCTTGCCATCCAGCGTAAAATTGCCCACTTCGGAGTGACCGTATTTGATCAAACCGCCAGCCTTGGCGATATTGTACATGCACTCGGCACGGAAACTCTCGAATTTTGTAAACGGGGAAGACTCATGATAACCGCGCTGATCCGGAATGGTATAGAGATCTTCGGCATCACCGATAACATAGTACTCCAACTCGCCCATGGCCTCAAAATACATGCCCGTTACTTCAGTGAAAGACTTAACTGCCTTACGCAGAATGTATTCCGGAGAATTTTCAAGTGGTTGTCCGTCCTTGTTGTAGTAGGAGCAAAGGAATGACAATGTCGGGATTTCAGCAAAAGGATGGATGAAAGCCGTGGAAAAACGCGGAATCACATACAAATCGGAAGAACCGGCGTGGATGAAAGCGGGAAATATGTTGGAACCGTCCACGCGCTCGCCATTGGAGAGAATCTGCTCCAAATACTCGCGGCTGTGCAACACGAAACCCAATGTTTTTATACGTCCGTCACCTGCCACATAATGGAAGTTGATCATTCGTATCTCATTCTCTTCCACAAACTTAATCATGTCTGCTTTGGTAAAATCTTTCGGGTTTTTCTTCAAAAAGGAAACCAGCGGATTCATGCTCATTGTTGTACTTTCTTTCATATCGTAGATGTTTTAAAATTATAATATTTCTTTAGTGTATTGGGGTGCAAAGATACCAATATTATTTCATTTCCGCCAATAAAAAAGAGGATGCGAAATCGCACCCTCTTTGAAAGTTTTATTCCCGGATTACCGATTAACGGTTGATATGAACCTTGTAAACAGCAGGACCTTGTGCGGTGGTCAGTCTGACCACATAGGTACCAACAGCCACATTCAGTTCAATCACTTCCGGATTGTTGATAGCGTTGCCGCTGTAGATCAGTTTGCCATACATGTCGTAGATGGCGACATTCTCAATCTCAACAGCGAAATCGTTGACGATGTGTACGCGGTTGTGCTCCGCATAGACTTTCACATGATCCTTCACATAATCTGCCACGCCAACCTGAGGCACGACGGCCGGAGTCTTGAAGGTGAAACCGTTAGACCAACCACTTTCGTTACCATTGCCACAGTTTGCTTTAACTTGGAACACATAGTAGGTGTTCGGTTGCAAATTGGTGAGACTGTAAGCGAAACCAGGGACATTCTGTACCAATGTCCATGTGGGATCATTGATATTCTTGTACTGGATGTCATAGGAATCAGCACCAGGATGATACCATGCAAGGGTTGCGGAAGTAGAATCAACATTCTCAGCATGCAGAGAGGTCGGCACTATACAAATTTCTCTCTTGAAGGTTGCGCTGATGGTGTGGTTAGCCGTCACATTGTGGAAGATGTAAGAGGACACAGCGCCCACCGACATACCGTCAACCAGAACATTGTCTATCAGGTATCCGGCGCTCGGCGTGATCGTGTAGGCTGCGTTCTCGCCATAGTCCACCGTATTCGGACCCGTGATCGTACCGTGGTTGTCCGGTGTCAGCTTCGTGATGGTGTAGCTCTTCTTCGTCATCGTGGCGGTCAGCGTACGGTTTGCCGTCACCGGCGGGAAGGTGTAGGTGTATGCGCCTGTTCCCTGGGCCACTGCGTCGTTCAGCACATTGGTGCCGTTCACCGTGATGGCGGTCACCTCATAGCCGAAGGCAGGCGTGATCAGGAAGGTCGGCGCTGCCTGATAACCAACTGTTACGACACCGTTCGGGGTGATTGTTCCGTTGGTCGGATCTGTAACCGTAATCGTGTAGGAGGACGGTCTGAAGGCCACGAAGATCGCATGATTGACCGTAATATTGCTGAAGGTATAAGTGTTGTTGGTCAAGTAAACTTCCATACCATCCACGGTCACATAGTCAACCTCATAACCGGTAGCCGGTGCCACCGTAAATGTATGGGATGCACCGTATGCCACGGTAATATTGCCCGACGGGGTAATGGTTCCGTTAGCACCTGCTGTGGCGGTAATGACAAGGTTGATCTGGCTGAAGGTTGCGTTGATAGTATGGTTTGCGTTAACCGGTTCGAATGTATAAGTGGAAACAGCGCCTACTGACACTCCATCAACCGTTACATCGGCAATCTCGTATCCTGTTGCAGGTGCAATCGTGTAAGTCGGCATACTGCCGGCTGCCACCGTCTGGGCTCCGCTCGGGGTGATGGTTCCATTAGCGCCTGCTGTAGCGGTGATGGTGTAGTTCACGCCCACGAAGGTTGCGCTAATGGTATGGTTGCCTGTCAACGGAGCAAAGGTGTAGGTGCCGTTTGTCAAGGTCACCGGCTCGCCGTCAACCAATACCTGGTCAATCACATAACCCGCGTTCGGGGTCACTGTGAAAGTCGGCGTGCTGCCATACTCGAAGTTCTGTGCTCCGTATGGATCGATTGTACCGTTGGCATCTG
>DGGS01000207.1:1703-7371 GCA_002392325.1 Bacteroidales bacterium UBA3868 | reverse complement strand
TGAAGAACGCGATGGACCGGTTGGGACTGTCCGCCCGCGCTTACGACCGCATCCTGAAGATGGCCCGCACCATCGCCGACCTCGACGGTAGCGAGCGTATTGAGACATGGCATCTGAGCGAGGCCATCAATTTCAGGAGTCTGGACCGGGATAATTGGGGGAGGAGGTGATTTTGTTGCGGAAACATTTGCGGAAATGCGGAAAGATGCGGAAATTTTTTACCTTTGCCGTCCAAAAACAATCCCAATGCCCCTCCACAGGAAAAAACATTACGACCAACGCCGATGGCTGATGAAACAGCCGTTCGAGGCGCAGGAAAAGGCACAACGGCGTCTCGATTTCTTTTTTTACGCCATCATCGCAGCGGCGGTTGTCGTTGCCATGTCGTTTTCCCTTTTCAAAAACCACAACATCGGCAGGGCTGTTCTCTTTTTTCTGTTTCTCATTTGGTGGACTTATTTCGCTCTCAAATCAGATCTGCACCGAATCGCCAAGATAAAAGGCTGGGAAACCGTTGCGAAAATGACATACGACCCGAAAGTGGAGAAACCACGTGAGGAGGCTTCGCTACGGGAAGAACGGCTGAAGACCCCGATTGATACGGAAACGGTCATTGTCATGGAAAACATAACAAATCTTGAGCAATTGGAAGCAATCCTTTTCGATTATGTGGAGGTGGAATGCGACACACTGTGCGACGACCTGCCCCTGTTGTGGAAGGTCGGCGAGAACCGCTATTCCGTCACTTTCCCCTGCGGTATCTCCCGAAAGCATCTTTATGAACTGATGGACAATCTGATATGTTTTCCTGATTCGGCAACCGTCTATGGCTGGTGCCGGCCCGATCTCTTCAAGAAAAAAGGCGACGGATGGCTCTTCCTGCGCAACGGCGGTGATGATATGCTAGTTGCCTATTCGGACGATGGTACTCTTTGGGAAATCGACGCCACAGATGCTGTACTCCGTAACCCACGTTCTGCCAACGGTTTCATGGAATACCCGACCATCGATTGGAACACTGCCAAACAACTGGGGGTATATTATTAGTACTTTTTTCATCAAAGGGGTGCAACCTTTTGGCTTTTTCGTGTCATAAATGTAGATAAAGTTGCTAATTTTGCAGCATCATATTTTCAGATTCTGTTTAACGGACCTCGCCGGATCTGGGGGTGTGGCGCGAAAATGACAAACAACAGAGGTCCCTTGTATGATTATGAAAAACCTCATCTCCTTATTCGTGATATTAGCGATACTGGTGTCAGGGTTGTCGGCGCAATCCGTCATCCGCTTTACCGCACAGGACAATCTGGGGCAATATACCCAACTGCATCATGTGACGCTGCATAACCTGACCCGTGGTTGGACGCAACAGCTCTATTATCCGGACACCATTTGGGTCATATCGGAGGTGGGAGTTCCCTCGTATGACCTTGAAAAATCCTTCCATTTGTGTCAAAATGTCCCGAATCCTTTCAACGGGATTACAGAGTTTACCCTGAATCTCCCTTACGAGGATCAGGTGAATGTGGTGGTTTATGAGCTGTCGGGACGACAGATTGCCCACTTCTCGCAAAAGTTGTCACCCGGTTCGCACACATTCCGCGTCATGCTCCAGAAGCCGCAGACTTATTTGCTCACCGTCGCGACGAGTCGTGACAGGGCAAGCATCAAGATGGTGAATACCGGCGGCTCTTTTTCGGGCATCCGTCATGTCAGTTCCGATGTTCCACACACGGTCTCCCTGAAAGCGCAGATGTCGGATCCGGATTTTCCTTTCGAGCCAGGCGACGACATGCTGTATGTGGGGTATGTGTTGATAGATAGTGTGTTTGTGTGTAGCGATTCGATTCGTCAGTTTCAGTATAATTTGAATGAGGATATCGTGCTGCAATTTCACCTTTGGAAGCCGACTTACCACGAAAACCGGTATGTTGACACCTCCGCGCTGTTCATACCCATCGGGGTGGAGTGCAATGGCGGATGCGGTGTCTCCAAATCTTTCTTGGTGACGGGATTCCCGAATGACGATTTCGTGCAGGGTGCCGAAGACATCTATTTCGTCCGGTTGAAGATGGAACAAAGCGATGTGAGCGACCTTTGGATAAACCTGACTTGCCCGAACGGACTCAGCGCAAGCATTCTCAAGACCAAGTACCAGAGCAACAGCGGTTGTTATTCCCAGATCCCCACATCCGAACAAGGATGGCCGATAATGGGCGGGGCCGATCCCCATTTCGGTTGGTCCCGTCCGGATGGTTTCAGCAACTTTTGCGATCCGGATTCCAACATTATCGGGACATGCTGGAACTACTGCTGGTCTGACAATACCACCCAAGGCTATCAATATGCTGGCGGAAACGGTTATGTGACGGATTATAACAACCTCATTACCAGCAATAACCCCTATAGTTCCATTACTTCACAGTATGTGGATTCCACCCATGTTGCCGACATGACCCAAGTCTATCATCCGCATGTTTCATTCAGCAATTTGGTAGGTTGTCCGATGAACGGGCTGTGGACCATTACTCTTATCAACGGGAACCCTTATACGATTGAGAACGGCTATCTGACGGAGTGTGAGTTGAGGCTTCGGGATGATTCCATCATCGTTGGTTATGAATACGATTTCCAACCTGCCGAGCTGACATTCCCTGGGGTAATAACCTTAGGTGTTAGCGTAAAAGGCAGTAACACTGCGGTTTGCGTCGGCGAGGTTACGGATTCCGGCAATGCGGCACTCAGTGCAAGAGGATTCTGTTGGAGCACTTTGCCGAATCCCACTCTCAATGACCCGCATACATCAGGATCTCCCAATGTAGGGACATTTCTTGACACGCTCACCGGTCTTTCACCGGATATCACCTATCACTATAGGGCATACGCCGTGAATGAGGCGGGTGTTGCGTATGGGGCGGACAAGACCTTTATCTTGGCTTCCGACCACTCTTGTCCACCCTCTGTAACCGACTATGATGGAAATGTTTATGAAACCGTGCAGCTTGGTTCGCAATGCTGGATGCGGGAGAATCTGAAGACCAGGCACTTTGCTGACGGAACGGAAATTCTCCTCCAAACTCAGGTGGCCAACAATTTCGTCACCCCGAGTTATTGGACCAGCGGCGATACCAACGTTTACGGGCGGCTGTACAATCTTCCTGCGGCTGTAAATTGTGAGTATCTTCCTGATAGTCTGCATATTTTGATTCAAGGTGTTTGTCCCGATGGTTGGCATCTGCCCAGTCTTCAGGAGTGGCAGAATCTTTTTTCATATGTCAGCGGCACCCCGGCTTATCATTGCAACGGGAATCCGAACAAGATTGCCAAGGCATTGGCCTTTGACGGTTTGTGGAACTATTTCAACGAATCCTGCACTATCGGGAACGAACTGTCATCCAACAATGCCACCGGTTTCTCCATGAAACCCGCCGGATTGGGGAACACCGTCATCCCGCCGGGAACGGAAGCGCTCTTTTGGACTTCTAGCATCATCTTCGTTCCCGATGACTATCCAAGAGGTTACATGTTGGATTTTGTCTATTTCGACGACACCGTCGAAGACGCCATATACTGGTCAACGAGTGTTTGGGCGAGGTCGGTCCGTTGTCTCCGCGATTAAAAAAAATCGAGTAACCTGCCTTGGCAAGTTACTCGATTTTGGCAATTTAGCAGTTAAATATGCTTATTTCTTGATGAACTTGTGTGTCGCGGTTCCGTTCTCCGTGTGGATTTTCACGAAATAGACACCATTGTTCAAATCGCTGATGCCAATGCTGTTAACATTGTCGGAGATGAATTTGACCAATTGGCCTTCAACATTGTAAATCTCAATGTTGTGAATTTCTTTCTCGGAAAGAATGTTCAGCACGTTGGTGGCAGGGTTGGGGTAAATCACGGAGTGACTTTCGTTATTTTCGTTAATGCCAGCAGCCAAATCAGACACTTTCATTGAGTTGGCATTCAGAATAGCACGGTTGTTAATATCGTTTGCATCGTGATTGTTGACAAATGCGATTAAGGTAAGGTTATCCGCATTCCAACTGTCGTTCAACTTGTAGGTGTAGGTTTTGGAATAGGTGGAACCAACAGTAGTGCTGATTACATTGGCATCGCCCCATGCACCGCCGCCGCTGATGGCATCGCGCATCACACAGTCATGAGTGTAGGTGCCAGAAGCGCCCGCTTGGGAATTCTGAAGACCGTCTTCCATAATATAAACTGTAAGTCTGGGGGAAGTCTCAAAAATTTCACCCACCAACTGACCAGATACAGTCAATTGGATAGTGCGTATGTGCGGATCGTAGGTGCCTTCCATGTTTACCGTAATGTAGGCGGGGGTGGCAAGCGCTTGGTCTAATAGATTAGTCGTGTAATTGTTTTGTGATGACGGGAAGAAAATGGGGCCGGGATCATCGGTCATGTGACGACGGTCGATCATGACGGCAGGGGCGTATGTGGCACCTCCGTCATTGTAGAACGGGATCAAGGCCTGGCTTTCAGAAACCGTGTAAACATCGGTGTAGTAACCGCAGTGGTGAATCAAATGTATAATATCGGGACGGGAACTGAGCCAGTTGTGAATGTTGGTGTGAGCAGGAGGACAGTTCGGGCATCGCATAGTGGAAAAATGCTCCAGAAGAGGTTTTCTGGGAACGGAATTTTCATTGATGATGATATCCATTGAGGTGGTGTCGTCATCGATGATGTCGGTAGTGTCGTTGGGATTGAGGACTTCCACAAACAAAGTGTGGTGTCCTGTCGAGGCAAGAGTGGCGGGCACATCGTGTGTGAAATTGTGGGATTGAGAAGCGGCTAAATTGCAGGATACATTGTAGATTGTGGACCACTCGTTGGTGTCGAGTTTGTATCTAACTTGATATGAAGTAATGGTATTTACACCATTGTTGACAACCGTTCCCTTAACTTGGAATGCCTGGTTCAAACTCTGATAGTAATAAACATCCAAAGAAGAGATTGCGAACTCATTTGTAGGACAAGAAGAAGAGGTGGGGTTTAGGAAATGGATGTTTTGCGTGAAACTGGCACCGCCGCTTCCCATTTCTACGCTGTCGTATAAGACAGAATAGGAACCATTGCCGTAATTGCAACAAATACCATCGCCATAGCTGTCGTTGATGATGAAACAATAGCATCCCGTACCATCTACTTCAATGGGCGGAATGTTCTGTTCTTGAAAGGTGTTTGAATTGAGGTCGTTGTAAGGGCCACCAGAGGCAAGTGTGGTATTGGTAGTCTTATCAACAACAGACCATGTGGTTTCGGTTCCGTACCGGTCTGTTTTCAGAACAACCTGAATGGTATGCTGCGCGAATAATCCGTAGCATGCCACAATAAGCATAGAAAATAGTAATGCTTTCTTCATAGGGGTGTGTGTTAATGTTAAAAAATATGTGAAAAATTTTAGTTTTTTAAAAGCGCAAAAATAATAAAAAAAAGATTCACCCCGAAAAATAATATATAATATTGTTTTTTTATAGAGTAATATCTTATTCGTGCTGAAAGCGGGTGCTCTGCGCGTAAGGGAAAGATGGCAGGGAAAGTGATGCTGGGAAAAATAAAAAGACGGAGCGAAATTCGTTCCGTCTTTCAGTGTCCCCTCAGGGACTCGAACCCTGGACCCATTGATTAAGAGTCAATTGCTCTACCA
>DGGS01000207.1:198-1653 GCA_002392325.1 Bacteroidales bacterium UBA3868 | reverse complement strand
TACCAACTGAGCTAAGGAGACATTATCCTTGCTTTTGCGGGTGCAAAAATACACTTTTTTTGTATTTTTGCAAAAAAAAAATTAATATGAAAATTTATACCAAAACAGGTGACAAAGGAACCACTTCTTTGGTTGACGGAACACGAGTCAGCAAGACGAACCAACTGCTAAATGCCTATGGCACAGTGGATGAACTGAATTCTTTTATTGGTTCCCTGATTGCGGTTGAACCTGATGAGATGCTGACGGAGATCCAGCGGCAACTGTTTTTGCTGGGTGGGATGTTGGCCACGCCGACGGAAAAATGGGAGAAATATTGGAAGAATTCGGACATTCAAGCGTTCATTTCAAAAGTGGAAGAGAAGATTGATGAAATGACAGCAGACCTACCTCCATTCCGTGGGTTCATCCTGCCGCAAGGCAACGAGACCATTGCGCGAGCGCACCTGTGCCGTACCATATGCCGCCGCGCGGAACGCGAAGTGGCTGCCCTTTATGAGGAAAACAACATCTACGAAATGCCGATGAAATTGCTGAATCGCCTGTCTGATTTTTTCTTTACCTTGGCCCGTTTTTGTCATAAAAAATACAATATAGATGAAACTGTTTTATAATCAATAGGATAAAATTATGGCAAAAGTTGTTTTTTTATATAAATTATTTTACTTTTGCCGCCCATTAAATATAAGATAATCTAAGACAAAAAAGTTATGTATTGGACGTTAGAATTAGCGACAAAATTGGAGGATGCTCCCTGGCCGGCTACCAAAGAGGAATTGTTGGACTATGCTATCCGCTCAGGTGCTCCCATGGAGGTTATTGAGAATCTTCAGGAGATTGATGACGAAGGTGAATCCTACGATTCAATAGAAGATTTATGGCCTGATTATCCGTCAAAAGAAGACTTTTTCTTCCACGAGGACGAGTACTAATTTGTTCGGATGTGACTTATCAAGGCACTAAAGATTTGAAAATGAGAAAACGAGCGGGTTAATATGACCCGCTTTTTTATTTTATCTGAAATTGTATCATTTCATAACTTTTATTATTTTTGTGGCATAATTTACATAAGAATATAATGTTAACCTAAAAAATATATTCATTATGAAAAAGTTATTTACATTTTTATGCGTAATGTTTTTAGGCGTGAGCGCTCTTTTGGCGCAAGCACCTGAAATGTTCAGTTACCAGGCCGTGGTGCGTAATGCGGACAACCATCTGGTTGTAAACCAGTCAGTAAGCGTGCGTGTCTCCATCCTGCAGGGCAGCATTAACGGAGTCCCGGTTATGGTGGAGACCCACCAGACCACAACCAACGGCAATGGCCTTATGACCATCCAAATTGGCGAAGGTACGACTACTACCGGAAGTATGACCCAAGTGGAGTGGGGCAGCGGCCCTTATTTCCTGAAGACCGAAATTGATCCGAACGGCGGCTCCAATTACTCCATCGAG
>DGGS01000207.1:0-153 GCA_002392325.1 Bacteroidales bacterium UBA3868 | reverse complement strand
GCTCCATCGAGTCAACCCAACAACTTATGAGCGTGCCGTATGCGCTGTATGCGAAAGAGGCGGGCAACGGTTTCAGTGGCGACTACAACGACCTGACCAACCAACCCCAAATCCCCACCGTGCCTACAAATGTGAGCGCCTTCACGAACGATG
>DGGS01000214.1:327-7346 GCA_002392325.1 Bacteroidales bacterium UBA3868 | reverse complement strand
AGATGGGGAAATAGCTGTAGTTATGTTTCACACCAGGGAGGTCGTCCCAGTACTCAATGCCAGCAACATCTCTCAGGGCTTCACGGTATTTGACGGCAACTTTGTGACGTGCTTCGATGGCGGCATCTACTTGCTTCAGGTTTAGCAAGCCGTATGCACTGCGCATCTCGTCCATTTTTGAATTGATGCCAGGACCTACTACTTCTGTCTCTCCAGCAAAACCGAAGTTCTTCAGGAAGTCAATCTGCTTCTTCGTTTCCGCATCATGGCAGATGAGCGCACCTCCCTCCACCGTGTTGTACACCTTGGTGGCATGGAAACTCAGCGTGGACATGTCGCCCGCCTTCAAAATGCTCTCACCATTTACTTGAACGCCAAAAGCGTGGGCTGCATCATAGATGATTTTCAAACCGTATTTGTCCGCAATGGCCTGTATCCTCTCCGTATCGCAAGGAATCCCATAACAATGCACCGGCATGATGGCTGTGGTTTTCTCCGTGATGGCCGCCTCAATCTTGTCAGGATCCAAGTTGCAGGTGCGTGGGTCAATGTCCACGAAAACCGGCTTTATCCCGTTCCACCATAAGGCGTGGGTGGTGGCCACAAAACTGTAAGGAGTGGTGATCACTTCGCCCGTGATGCCCAAGGCCTGCAGAGCGGTTATCAGCGGTAGCGTGCCGTTGGTGAACAACGAAACATACTGGACACCAAGGTATTCGGCCAGCGCGACTTCCAACTTTTTGTGGAATTGTCCGTTGTTGGTAATCCACTTGCTGTCCCAAATCTGCTGCAGATAGGGTATGAACTCATCCAATGAGGGGAGAAGCGGAGAGGTTACGGTTATGGTTTTCTTGCTGTCCATTGTTTCTGAACATACATTGTATTACAAACGGCAAAAATACGAAATAATTTGAAAACTCCCAATTGTCATCTTCCTGCCGTATTTTTTATATCTTTGCCACCTTAATAATAATGTTCATGATGTCCCCACGCATTTCCCAATCCATTCAAGACAGTATTGCTGTCAAGCAGGCAATTTTGAATAATCCCGATTTTCAGAACCGCATCCGGCAGGCGGCGGATATGATGGTTGAATCGCTGCGCCATGGCGGCAAAATCCACTTCTGTGGCAACGGTGGCAGCGCCGCCGACGCCCAGCATCTTGCTGCGGAGCTGTCCGGCCGCTTCTACTTTGACCGCCCGCCACTCAACGCCGAAGCACTGCATTGCAACACCTCGTATCTCACAGCAGTGGGCAACGATTACGGTTATGACCTCATCTTCTCGCGGCTTCTCCGTGGCACCGCCAAACCGGGCGATGTCATCGTGGGCATCTCCACATCCGGTAACTCCAAAAACATCCTTAACGCTTTTGAGACGGCTAAGGAAATGGGCGTGAAAATCATTGCCATGACGGGTGAGACCGGCGGCGCGATGAAAGAGTTTGCCGACATTTTACTGAATGTGGCCTCCCAAGACACGCCCCGTATCCAGGAAAGCCACATTATGATTGGTCATATTATCTGCGAGTTGGTTGAGACAGAGATGTTTGGCTAATAGCCGAAAACCTTTGCCGCTTCTTCCATTCTCATGCGCACGGGCACATCAAACGGGCAACGGCCCTCGCACGCGCCACACTGCACACACTCGCTGGCGTGATGCTCCAGATTTCTGTATTCAAGAGCCAGTTCATCGCTCACCCTGCCGTTTTCTTTGGCCTGGTCCAGCAACTTGTTGACTTTGGCAATGTCAATGCCTGCCGGGCACGGCGCGCAATGCTTGCAATAGGTGCAACTGCCCTTGCCGGCCTCCGCCTGTGCCGTGGGTTTGTTGAGGGCAGCGTTGTAATCCTTCTCTTCGTCAGTGGCTTTCAGATAGTGCAGATACTCGTCCACCTTGCTGGCATTGTCAACACTGCACAAACTGACGGCCACACAAGGCTTTGACAGCACATACGCCACGCACTGGTCGCGGGTGAGCGCCACTTTCAGCGGTGATTTCTCGGCATCCAACAGACGATCGCCGCCTCCGTAGGCCTTCATGACCGTGATGGCAATGTTGTGTTGGGCACAGTAATCGTACAACTCCACACGCACGGGGTCAATGCCGGGCAGCATGTTTTCGAAAGTGGCAGGATCCCAGGGACTCTTCCCCGATTGCACGCGGTCGAAGGCTGGGTTCAAACTGAACATGATGACTTCCACCAGGCCACTTTTGGCAATGGCCAAGGCCACTTCGGCGTTGTGGCTGCTCACACCGATGTGTTTGATCTTGCCCTCTTTTTTCAAATCCTGCACATATTGCAGATACGGACTGCCTTGCACGGCCTCCCAGTCTTCCATTTTATCGAAAATGTGCATCATGCCGATGTCAATATAGTCGGTGTGAAGGCGGGTAAGCAGGTCTTCGAACCCCTTTTTGCATTTTTCCACATCACGGGTGCGCTCGTAGCTTTCGCCGTTCCACCAGCAGCCGATATGGCCTTGGATGATCATTTCCTCGCGGCGGTCGCCGAGTCCGTATCCGATGTTGCTGCGAACCTTAGGGTTGGCGTCGTAGATATCCATGTAGTTCATGCCGTGGTCTAAAGCGTAGGTGACCAGTTCGCGGGAGGTGGCGGAATCAATGTCGTCAAAGCCGCCGCAACCAAGGCCGATGACGCCCACGCGCAGGCCTGTGCTGCCCAGCGTGCGGTACTCCATGTCGGGGTTCTCTTTGAATGTAGTGTTCTTCTTGCCGTCGCAAGCCGACAGCAAAAGCACCGCGCACACGAATGCGAGGCACGGCAGCAGGATGGTTTGGATTTTCTTCATTGTATTATTCTTTAGATGAATCATTTATTCAAATGATGAAAGCGCAAATGTACTAATTTTTTTGAAACCAGACGCGCCAGTGATTATCAGGGACTTGAAATGAACGAAGACCATCATGATGGATTTCCGTTGTATTCGCGGATAACCTGTTGCCATTCACGCTCTACTTTACGGCAGTGGCGCCGCCAGTACCGCCGTTGGTGGCGGACAGCGTGCCTCCATTGGCAGGAGTTTTTCGGAAAACCGAAGCGTTTTGACTGATATGGTATTTCCTTTTTCAATAAAAAAACGGTATGGTTGAAGTGGGTGCGCAGGGGTGTGCCACGGCGGAACGAGAATGCTTTTGCCATTTCACGCATCCGCTTTAAAAAGTAACTTCGGTATTGTGGGTTTTGCAGCAGGCGGCGGAGTAGCAGGGTGGCCTCCGGAGAGGAAGGCCAACATTGGCGGCCGCCTTTGAACAAGGCATTGTCCACCTCCGCAAACGATTGCGTGCGAATAGCGTCCCCGTCAAAGAAAATAAAGCGCCATGAGGAACCGTTTGCCGACCAGCAGCGCATGTTGTTGGCGGGCCAGTCACGGTTGCCAATGAAAGTCTCAAAAAGCACATAATCCGTAAAGGAGCTGACATCCACCATCCGCTTCAATTCCGCATATTGCTGATTCTTGGTAAGATCGGCGGTTTGCAGCCAATCCATCATCGCGGTGAAGAGGGTATCGATATTTCCGTTTTTGTCGCGTCCCGCCCAGTCACGCACCATGTGTACTTCTTTCTCATCAATGCCATAATGACTTTGGATAAAGCGTTCGTCAGGTTTTTCTTCCAAAAAATAGATGCCCCAATATTCGCCGTTGAGGAATAAAATCACAGGTCGTGAGAAAAGTGATTCAAAAGAGGTGAACAATTTGGCCATCTCCTGGCAAAGATGGTCCTGAAAGCCCAACGGTGTCCAAGCGCACCGGAACGGCTTCAGAATCAAATGTTTGGATTTTAATGAGGTGTTTTCAAAAACACAATCAAATTTCTTTTTGCCGTACTCTTTTCGGGCATAAAGTGATAATCCTTTTTGTGCGTAGCGCCGTCCGATGTTGCCATGGGTGCGCACGCCGCAATTTTGTGACAGCATGCGGTTTTCGTCCAACAGTTCCACATGTCCTGCAATTTCGTGTTCCTTGCCAGAAAGGAAATAGTTGCCTGTTTCCTCCGGATGGGCGGGGTCGAAGTTTGCCCCGGGAATGAAGATTCCCTGTTCGTGGTCAAAAAGGCCGGCGGAGTCCACACAAAGGGAAAGCACCGGCAGTCTGGTGGTCCTGCCCAGTAGCGGGAAAATGACATAAGTGGATGTGATCACTTCCGAACAGCGTTGCCCCTTCTTGTCGAAGGCAGCGGCGCGGATAACGATAACACGCTCCACATCAGGAGGAACGGGCGATTTGTATTTTTCAGTAGTGTTGGGTATTTTGTAAATATTGGATGTGGAATGCAGTTTGCTGTTCAAGGTCAGGGGATGCTTATACAAAAAACTCCCAAAGGAGGGTGTGCCTCCGTTGAGAGTGTAGTGAATCTGAAAAGGAATGTTTCCGTCGCTTTCTGCCAGGATGGAAATGGAGGAAATATCCGTGTAGCATCCTCCGGGTTTGGAAAAGGAGAGAGTTACTTGGGCGCTGATGGTAGGGATAACAGCAAATAATCCGATAAGAATCAGCCATAACCGTCTCATACGCGGAGTTGCTTTTCCAGAAGCGTGTTATTTCTTGATCAGTTTTCCGAGCAGACCGCCAAGCAACTTTCCACCCGTGGAACCGGAGGAAGAGGTGCCGCCCAGCAGGGAACCTAACACATTGCCGATGTTGCCGCCGGCGGAAGCGTGATTCTTGCCGAGGATGGCCAGCAGGTTGGGCGCGATGGAGGCCAAAATGTTGTTGACCTGATCGTTGGTGGTGCTGGTTTGGGAGGAAAGGCCGGAAACCACAGAACCGAGGTTGTTTCCGAACACTTTGCCGAGGATCTTCATACCGTCTTCAATGTTCAAGCCCATGCCTTGACCCGCATGGCTGCCCAAGGCCTGTACAAGGGCAGATGCTCCCGCTGTAGTGCCGGCGTTACGCTGCATCTGGGCCAGGAATTTCGGAATGGCGGCTTTGATGACAGCTATGATCTTGCTGTTGTCAATGTTGAATTTTTTGCTGATTTCACCGATCATATTGTTGCCGGTGAGGGATGAGATGATACTTGTTAAATCCATAATTTTCGTTTTTTGTTAGTGTTTTTTAATGCTGCAAATGTATGAAAAAAACAAATAAAATTCAAAAAAAAGACGGCCCATTGGACCGTCTTTTTTCGTCAGTAGCAATAAATACTACTCTTTGTCGCGGTATTCCTTCACAATGTCCTTGACCATGGCAGGAGCCAAACGACCGAAGACCTTGCCGTCCACGAGGGCGACAGGGGCCAGACCGCAAGCGCCTACGCAACGCAAAGAGGTGAGGGAGAAGAGACCGTTGGCATCGGTTTGGCCAACCTCCACGCCCAACTCTTTCTTGAAGGCGTCCAGGATTTTCTCGCCACCACGCACATAACATGCGGTACCCATACATACGGATACGGGGTATTTGCCTTTCGGGGTCATGGTGAAGAATGCGTAGAAAGAAACCACACCGTAAACCTTGGCGGTCGGCATGTGCAGTCTTTCAGCAATCAACTCCTGGACTTCTGCGGGCAGATAACCGAGGAAATCTTGTGTCTGATGTAAGACATTGATGAGTTCGCCAGGGTTGTTGTTGAAGTTATTGCAGATTTCAATAACTTTTTCCCTGACTTCAGGTTTCATTTTTATTATAATCTTCTTATTATCCATATTTATGCTTTTTTCAGATTAATTATTTATTTAAATCCACTTCCACGGTGGTCTGTCTGTCGAAATAGTGCGTATGCAGCAGTTCGTGAGACTTGTGACCGCAAGGTTCACCCAAGAACTCTTTGTAGATGGCCTGGATGGACGGGTTTTCGTGGGATTTACGGATCGGCATCTCTCTATCGGCGCGGTAGATAGCTTCCCAACGAGCCTTGATGATGTCGGCATTACCATGGTGCAGCGGCTGACCGGCACCGTCGATACAACCACCAGGACAAGCCATGATTTCGATGGCGTGGAACTGGCACTTGCCGGCTTTGATGTCTTCCAGCAGTTTGCGGGCATTCTTCAAACCGTGTGCGATACCGATGTTCAGTTTCAAACCGTCCACATCGATGGTGGCGCTACGAACACCTTCCAAACCACGCAGTTCCTCGAAATCGATCTTCGGAAGCGGTTTCTTGGTGATGACTTCGTATGCGGTACGGACAGCGGCCTCAATCACACCGCCCGTGGTACCGAAGATAACACCAGCACCAGTGGACTGACCGAGCGGGCTGTCGAATTCAGCATCCGGCAGGGATTTGAAGTCGATGTTGGCCATCTTGATGAGACGAGCCAGCTCGCGGGTGGAGATGGAGTAATCGACATCAGGATTGCCATTTACCTTGAACTCGTCACGGCCAACTTCATATTTCTTGGCCAAGCAAGGCATCACAGACACGCTGATCATATCTTCGCGTTTGATGCCAATCTTTTCAGCAAAATAGGATTTGGCGATAGCACCGAACATCTGTTGCGGAGATTTTGCCGTGGAAGGAAGATCTCTCATCTCAGGGAACTGGTGCTCGAAGAAGTTCACCCATGCAGGGCAGCAGGAGGTGAGGATAGGAAGCGGAACGCTCTTGTCACCACCCAGATATTTGGTCAGACGGTCGATAAGTTCGGTGCCTTCTTCCATAATCGTCAAGTCGGCAGACCAGTCAGTGTCGAACACATAGTCGAAACCGAGGGCCTTCAGGGCGGCGGTCAGCTTGCCCGTAGCGATGGTGCCGGGTTCCATGCCGAACTCTTCGCCAATGGCCACACGCACAGCGGGAGCCACTTGGACAACCGTCTTCTTGTTGGGATCCACGATAGCGCGAAGCACTGCACCGGTGTGGTCCACTTCGGTAAGGGCGCCCACCGGACAAACGGCAACGCACTGGCCGCAGAAGGTACACGGTGAGTGGTCAAGATGCTGGTTGAAAGCGGTGGAAACCACTGCCGGGAAACCACGCTCGATAGCGGACAAAGCGCCCACAGTCTGCATCTCATTACACATCGTCTCGCAACGACGGCACATGACGCA
>DGGS01000214.1:0-205 GCA_002392325.1 Bacteroidales bacterium UBA3868 | reverse complement strand
TGAACGGGTTCTTGCGGATGCCGAAACGCACGGCGAGATCCTGCAATTCGCAGTTGCCGTTCTTGGCGCACTGCAGACAGTCTGCCGGGTGGTCGGAAAGAATCAGCTCAAGAACGGTTCTACGAGCGTTGATGACGCGCATGGAGTTGGTTCTCACCACCATGTCGGGCATACATTCGGTGACACAGGCGGGAGCCAGGTTACG
>DGGS01000030.1 GCA_002392325.1 Bacteroidales bacterium UBA3868 | reverse complement strand
GCGACGCCGACATCATCGGCAGCACTTCACTCATCAACGAGGCCGAACTTATTGAGATCACGGATGAGATTTTCTCCAAATTCGGCATCGCCGTGGTGATGAAAGTCAACAACCGCAAGATACTGTCCGGCATCGCCGAGGTGATTGGCGAGGCGGAAAAGGTGACTGACTTGTGCGTGGCCATGGACAAATTGGACAAGATTGGCGAAGAAGCCGTGTGTGCCGAGATGCAGGAAAGAGGCATCTGCCAGGAGGCCGTAGAGAAGTTGAAACCTGTCTTCTGCTTCGGAGGCCAGAGCAATGCTGAAAAGCTGGCCGGTCTCTCCAATCTGCTGTCTTCCAGTGAAATCGGCATGAAGGGTGTGGAAGAGCTGACTACCATGTTGGACTATGTGAAGGATATGGAATTGTCCACTGAAGTGGAGATTGACATCACACTGGCACGCGGACTGAACTACTACACGGGCGCCATCTTCGAAGTGAAGGCCAAGGATGCGGCCATGGGCAGCATCTCCGGCGGCGGGCGCTACGACAACCTCACGGGCATATTCGGACTTAAGAACATGTCAGGCGTGGGCATCTCCTACGGTGCGGAGCGCATCTACGATGTTCTGAACGAGCTCAACCTCTTCCCCGCTGAGATTCTGAACCCCGTAAAGGCGCTGTTCATCAACTTCAGTAACGACGACGAGCCCTACGCGCTGCAAGGGTTGCGCGCCGTGCGCAAGGCTGGTATCTCCGCCGAGATTTATCCCGACCATGTCAAAATCGGCAAGCAGATGACTTACGCCAACAACAAAGCCATCCCGTTCGTCATCATGGCTGGTGAGAATGAACGGAACAATAAGACATTCACCCTCAAGGATATGAATACGGGCACCCAAGAAGAACTTGCGCTGGACGCCCTGATTGAAAAACTGAAATAGCCGTCCCATGGATCCGGAAAAACCGAACCGTTTCTCAAGAACACTCAAAGTGCTTTGGCGCAAAGTCAAGGAATACACCCGAATCAAGGAGGACACCGACTACGAAGCCACGGTGGACTTCATCTCACAGAGTGTGGTGTTCCGCGGATTCAATGTATGGATTCTGTTTTTCGCCATCATCGTGGCATCCGTCGGACTGAATGTGAACTCCACGGCGGTCATCATCGGCGCCATGTTGATTTCGCCGCTTATGGGACCTATCAATGGCATCGGGTTAGCCATCGGAATATTTGACGAGAAACTGCTCCAAAAATCCGTGAAGAATCTGATTATCATGGTGTTAATCAGTTTGGCGGCCTCCACGCTCTATTTCTTGATCTCCCCCATCAACGATGCCCGTTCAGAACTTTTAGCGCGTACGCAACCCACCATTTTCGATGTGTTCATCGGATTTTTCGGCGGCTTGGCCGGCATTCTGGCCACCTCCCGCAAGTCGCAGTCCATCACGGTCATCTCCGGTGTGGCCATCGCCACCGCCTTGATGCCGCCGCTCTGCACCGCCGGTTTCGGCATCGCCACGGGGCAAATCTGGTATTTCCTCGGCGCCTTTTATCTCTTCTTCATCAACTCCTTCTTCATCGCTTTGGCCACTTTCGTCACCGTGCGTCTGCTGGGATTTCCGCAGGTCAAATTTGTGGATGAGCATCGCCACAAGGCCGTGAAGCGCATCATCACCATCTTCACCGTCATCGTATTGGTACCCAGCATCTATCTGGCTGTTGATGTCATCCGCGAGGCTGCCTTCAACACACAGAGCCAGAAATTCGTCAACGAGATTCAAAACAGCGACATGCTGGCCGAAACGGAGATCATCAAATCCGACCGTGAATATCACCACCGGAGCCAGTCCATCACCCTGATCCTGTTTGGCGAGCCGCTGGATGAGACACAGGTGTACCAGTTGCAAAACATTCTGCACAATGAATATGGGCTGACCAAAACCAACCTGATCATCAAGCAGTCGTCGGACAAACCCATCGACATTAAGCAGCAGAACGAAATCATCGAGGACCTTATTGACAAGAAGGACGAGACCATCCGCCAGCAGGACTCCATCATCCACGAGTTGCGGCGGCAGCTGGAGGAGTCTCCAAAATCCGACTTGTAATTATTATTTTCAACATTATGAGAATCAAGATATTATTCACTTATTATGCACAGTGACTTCTAGTGCTTCTTCACAAAGAAAAAAAATATTGCTTAAAATTTAACATATAATTAGGAAAAAATTATATTTTTGCGGTTGGAAATAAAATATTTAAAAACCGCGAAAATGGAAATACGAAGATTCGGTTATTATTGGTTAGATACTTGGGTGTTGGCTAATGTCATACAACTGGCCACACAGAATTTTTGCATGCACTATCTCAACCGCACAAATGACCCCTGCGGCCGCCAATACGACCAAATGACGCAGGCAGCAAGGTCTGTGCCCGCAAATATTGCGGAAGGCAGTTCGCGTCGTTCCACATCTAAAGAAACGGAGATGAAACTCACCGATGTGGCTCGCGCAAGTCTCGCCGAACTGGCCAACGACTATCTAAACTGGTTGCTACGAGGAGAAACTGTCCCATGGTCAGTGAAATCAGATGAACATAAGACTGTCACCGCTGTCCAACTTGACCCACCCATCTATAAGGATGACGTACAACATTTGAGCAGTATCCATATATTGAGTCAAAAGCAGAAATTTGACAAATGGCTTCGTTCTGGAAATTCCACAACAGAAGCCAACTGTCTGCTCATTCTTTGTAACCGCCTAATTATGATGCTGAACAAACAACTGTCCAACCAATTGGCCACATTTAAAGAAGAAGGCGGTTTTGCAGAGGCCCTAAGTGCCGACCGAATTGCCTATCGAGCGGCGCAAAGTGTCAAAGCCAATGCACCTTCTTGTCCGAAATGTGGGAAACCCATGATCAAACGCGTTGCTAAGAAAGGGATAAATTCTGGCAAGGAATTCTGGAGTTGCAGTGGCTATCCGGAATGCAATGGGACAAGAAGTTTGAAGTGATATCGTCGAAATAACAAAGGCGGCATTTCAAAATTTCAAAATTTCGAAATACCGCCTTTGTTATTTCGAATTTGTCTCGCTCTACCTCTCCATTTTTTTTGTACTTTTGCACGCTTATTTGAGCAAGGACAATATAATTCAAAAAAACAATGAAAAAGATACTGGTTATAGGTGCTTGCGGACAAATCGGTTCCGAACTCACACCCGCTTTACGAAAACAATACGGCACAGACAATGTGGTTGCCGCTGACATGATTTACCCCTTGAAAGGAGACTTGGCCGAGGCCGGTCCTTCCTGCAAGATTGACGCCACCAACGCGCAAGACATCGCCGATGCGGTGAAGAAATACAACATCGACGCTATCTACAACCTGGCGGCTATCCTTTCCGCCAAGGCAGAAGCCAACCCGATGCTGGGCTGGAATGTGGGCGTAGGCGCACTCATCAACTGCCTGGAAGTCTCCCGCGAGATGGGTTGCTCCCTCTTCACTCCGAGTTCCATCGGCGCGTTCGGCCCGGACACCCCGCACGACATGACACCGCAGGACACCATCCAACGCCCCAAAACCATCTACGGCGTGACCAAGGTGACGGGCGAGTTGCTCAGCGACTACTACTTCAAACGCTTCGGCGTGGACACCCGTTCAGTGCGCTTCCCTGGCCTGATTTCCAATGTCACGCTGCCCGGCGGCGGTACCACCGACTACGCTGTGGAGATTTACTACGCAGCCGTCAAAGGTGAGAAGTTCACCTGCCCCATCGCCAAAGGCACCTTCATGGACATGATGTACATGCCCGACGCCCTCAAGGCCGCCATGGACCTCATGGAAGCCGACCCGAGCAAGCTCGTGCACCGCAACAGCTTCAACATCACCGCCATGAGCTTTGAACCGGAGATGATCTACAACGAAATCAAGAAACACATCCCCGATTTCCAGATGGAGTACCAATACGATGAACTCCGCCAAACCATCGCCGACTCCTGGCCGAACCAGATGGACGACCACTGCGCCCGCGAGGAATGGGGATTCAAACCCATCTACGACCTGGCCTCCATGACCGAGGACATGCTCAAAGTGCTGGGAGAACGCTTCAGCAAGTGAAAGACAATTAAATAAACACATTATGATTTACTTAGATAATTCCGCAACATCATTTCCGAAACCGAAAGAGGTTTACGATTTCATGGACAACTTTTACCGTGTGCACGGTGTGAGTCCGGGCCGTGCCGGCTACGACGCTGGCATTGAGACCGGTGAGCTGCTGACCGACACCCGCCGCCTGCTCTCCCAACTTTTCAACGGAGGCGCCAAGGTTGACGAGCGCCGTCTGACTTTCAGCTACAACGCCACCGACTCCTTGAACATTCTGATTCAAGGACTTGCACAGAAAGGTTCCCATGTCATCACCACCATGTTGGAGCACAACTCCGTGCTTCGTCCGCTCTACTGCCTCGAGCAGCAGGGCATCATCGAGGTCACTTATCTGCCTTTTGACGAGGCCGGTTATGTGCATCCTGATGATTTCAAGAAAGCCATCAAACCGAATACCAAGATGGTGGTTTGCACACAGTGCTCCAATGTGATCGGCACCGTGCAACCCATTAAGGAAATCGGCAAGGTTTGCAAGGAAAATGGCCTTATCTTCGTAGTGGATGGCAGCCAAGGCGCCGGCGCTGTGGAGATGAACATGCTGGACTATGGTGTTGACGCATATGCTTTTACGGGCCACAAATGTTTGATGGGACCCACCGGTATCGGCGGTTCCTATGTGGCTGAGGGCGTGGAAGTGCGCCAAACCCGCTTCGGCGGCACAGGCGTGCGTTCCGCCGTGCGCACCCACCTCGACGAGTATCCTTACCGTCTGGAAGCCGGCACCATGAACATGCTCGGCATCAGCGGTTTGTACAGAGGTGTGAAATGGATTGAGGAGAAAGGTATCCAGAACATCCATGATCAGGAGATGAAACTGTGGAAGAAACTCCGCGACGGCCTCCGCGAGATTGAGGGCGTGACCGTATATTGCGCCACCACCGTTGAGAACCAGAACCCCGTGCTCTCCATCAATGTGAAGGGCTTCGAGGCCATGGATGTGGGCACCATGCTGGATGTGGACTATGACATCGCATGCCGCACCGGTCTGCAGTGCGCCCCGCTGGTGCACGAGCGCATCGGCACGCTGCCTGTTGACGGCACCGTGCGTTTGAGTATCGGCGCGTTCAACACGGAAGAGGAGATTGACACCTGCATCAACGCCGTGAAGGAAATCGCCGCACTGAAAAACTAATGCCACACGACCGCAGGGGCGAATGATATTCGCCCCTGCGACATTTTATATGTCAGACAAAAAACAAAACAGAAAATGGGTCGGACATCTGGCCGCATTGGCGGTGTATGTCATCTTCGGCATTAACCCCAACTGTTCCAAGGCCGTAGTCCCGCAATACATATCCCCAGAGGTTTTCACCGCCGTACGCATGTTATTTGGTACGGCGGCTTTTTGGTTATTGAGTTTGCTTACAGGCACACGCGAGCGTGTGGGCAGGCGCGACATGCACATCCTTATTTGGGGCGGCATCGTGCTGGCGGGCACGCTGGTCGCCTTCTCGGAGGCGTTCCGCTACACCTCGCCCTGCTATGTGTCGCTGGTTTCGGCCACCAGCCCATTGATTGTGATGCTCATGGCCGCCGTGTTTCTCAAGGAGCCCATCTCCTGGCGCAAATCACTGGGCGTGTTCATCGGCATTGGCGGCGCGCTGATGGTGGTGCTCTTTTCGTGGGGCAACGACGCCAACGCGACCGCTCTAGGACTGCTGCTGTGTCTGGTCAACATCCTCTTCTACGCTGGTTATCTGATCCTTACGAGGGCTATTTCTAACAAATACAGCCCCATCACCATGATGAAATGGATTTTCCTTTACGGAAGCGTCATCTGCGTGCCCATGGGGATTCCGTTTTTGTCAGCGGAGAGTTGTCCGATGCTGGTGGGTCATGCGCCCGTGAGCGCCTATCTTAACCTCTTCACCGTGCTTATCTTCGCCACCGTGGTCTCCTATTTCCTGCTGCCCATCGCCTTGCGCCACATACGCCCCACCACCGTGAGCATGTACAGCAACCTGCAGCCGTTAGTGACTGCCGCCGTTGCCATCGCATTCGGACAGGACATCTTTACCTGGAACAAGCCCGTGGCCCTGGCGCTCATTATCTTGGGTGTATATCTGGTGACCACGAGCCGGGCGAAGGAACAAATGACCTCGGCTAAGTTGTAGATTCCGCTCAACGCTGGCGCGTCTTGCGGAATGGTGCGCCGCACACGCACCATTCCGCCGTGAACATAGT
>DGGS01000125.1 GCA_002392325.1 Bacteroidales bacterium UBA3868 | reverse complement strand
CTGCCCAGCAACTACGAAGAGATTGTACTCGACGGCAATGTGTACTTCAAAGTTGATAATGTGTACTACAAGGAAGTAGTGGTGAGCGGATACCTCTGGTACGAAGTGGTCTTCGTCTCATAAAAGAAAAAACAAAAAAATAAAATTCGTTTGAGCGTGTTTCAAAAAAAAATGTATTTTTGCGCGCTCAAACGAATTGCCCTGTGGTGTAATGGTAGCACAGCAGATTCTGGTTCTGTTTGTATGGGTTCGAGTCCTATCGGGGCAACAGAAATGAAAAGAAAAACACGCTGAATCCAGCGTGTTTTTTTATTGAAAAATAGTTATCTTTGCAACGGTAATTTAAAAGATACTCCTATGTTAGTGATTGGCATCGCCGGCGGCTCCGGTTCCGGGAAAACATCTGTTGTAAAGAAAATCATCCAAAGCATTCCGCGTGAGAAAGTGAGCGTTTTGTCACAAGACGCTTACTACAAGGATAATGGTCATCTTCCTCAAGAAGAGAAAGAGAAGATCAACTTCGACCATCCGTCAGCTATCGAATGGCCGCTGCTGGTCCAACATATTGATGAACTGCGGGCAGGAAATCCCATCGAGATGCCTACCTATTCGTATGTGACTTGCGGTAGAGGAAAGGATACCATTCCCGTAAACCCTTGCGATGTGCTGATTGTGGAAGGGATCCTTATTTTCACTGACGCTTCTTTGTGCCGGAATCTGGATATAAAAGTTTTTGTGGATACCGATGCCGACGAGCGCCTGATTCGCATTATCCAGCGCGATGTGAACGAGCGCGGGCGCGGACTGGACAAGTCCATCGTTCATTACCAGAACTTCGTGAAACCCATGCACGAGCTCTTTATTGAGCCCTCTAAGCGTCTTGCGGATATTATCATCCCCATCGGTGCCGAAAACGAAAAAGGCATCGATATTCTCACTTCCAAAATAAAACAGACATTAGGTATTGTTTAGGTTTTCTGCTGCTGCTTCTTAGCGGCAGGGAACAACACATTGTTCAAGATTAACCGATAGCCGGCCGAATTGGGGAAAAGATCCAAATTGGTTGGCTCGTCGTTTACCAGATGCTGATAATCTTCGGGATCATGGCCGGAATAGAATGTCCAGGTTCCTTTGCCATATTCGCCGTGAATATATCGTGCCTCATCAAATTGGGCGGATTCTCCCATAATGGTTACCGTGGGTTTGATGACATCCTTGCGAAAAGCGGTGGTTTGTCCCATGAACCCTGGGATAACATTCATGTGGTTCTGACAGAGCATGGTGGGAACGGGGTCCCACTTGGCGGAAAATTCGAACAGGGTGAAGAAATCGTTGCTCTTGTTGGTCAGGTGGATGGTTGGTTTAACATCAATGTCGGAAACCTCGTATTCGTAAGGGTTGGTCACGATGCGGAAGTTGGTGAAAGCGAAGCAGTTGTTGTAGTTCAGTTTGCTTTGTGCCTGCGGGTCCATCGGGTCACCATCAAACATCACATCGCAGATGTCCACGCCTTCGGCGGCCAGGGCGATGTCGTAACTGTCAGGACCGGAGCACATGGCAAACAAATAGCCGCCACCGGCCACGAAATCGCGGATGCCCTTGGCCACGGCCAGTTTCATTTGCGACACTTTGGCAAAACCCAGACGCGCTGCACGGTCCTCGTTTTCGCGCACATCATCCTGATACCATTTGGCATTGCGGTAACTTGCCCAGAACTTGCCGTATTGGCCCGTGAAGTCCTCATGGTGCAAGTGCAGCCAGTCGTATTTAGGCAACTCCCCCCCGATAACCTCTTCATCGTAAATGACGGTATAGGGGATTTCAGCGTATGTGAGGACAAGTGTCACAGCATCGTCCCAGGGAAGCTTGTTTTTGGGAGAATACACAGCTATTTTGGGCTCTTTGGTGAGCCGGATTTCGTTCATGTTGTTTTCCATGGAGGAAATCTCGTTCAGAATCTGCTGGGCCTGTACATCGGCGATGACTTGAAAAGAGACTCCTCTGACACGGCATTCGTTCTCTACCGCATCACTATATCCACACATAAAACTGCCTCCCCGATAGTTCAACAGCCAACTCATGTCAATCTGATGCGCCACCGCATAATAGGCGATTCCGTATGCCTTTAAGTGGTTGCTTTGTTCCAAATCCATGGGAATCAGAATATGGGTGCTGAAAGCCGGAATTATGCTCAATAGTAGGGCAAGCGTGACAAGTGTTCTTTTCATAGTGCCGATATCTTGATTGTTATTGTTGAATAGTGTGCAGAGTGCCATCCTTGTCCAAAATGAAGCGCCAGGTTCCTGCCATGCGGATCTCTTTGCTGTTTGGAATAAAGGATGGACTTGTATGGGTTTGTTCCAGTTTTTTTCTGTTATATTGATATAAGGTGTTGTCTTTCAGATAAATCAGATTATCTCCATATAGTTGGGCGGAAAGGATTCCGGGAATGGGCAACCGCCGATCGAAGGTGCCGAACCGGTCAAAGAAGAAGATGCCCTTCAGAGAGTCCACCAGCATAATGCAATGGTCGGATTCGGATTGCAGAAAGAATGGGGCTATTTCTTCGGGGAAACTGCAATGGGTTTTGTTGACAACATTCAGATTCAAATCGGTGATGTAGAGGTCTTGGTTGGGTTCATCAAATAAGACAATTTGGTTGTTTCCGAAGAGAGCCGCCAGTGTTATGGAGGTCAAGTCGTGTTCGAAAAGGTCCAACTCGTTGCCGATGGGCGCCAGTTTATTGTTCAGCAGAACCAGTTTGCCTGCTTCCTGGTAGAATACTAAGGTTTTTACAGCGTTATCCGCATCCACATGGGCGATATTACCATAAGAAGGAATGCCAAACGTCTGAAGGAATTTCCCTTCAGACGTGTATTTGTTCAGTTGGGATCCTTGCCAGCCATATATGTTGGCCATAGGATCGGTGGTAAAATGATGGAATGCCGTATTATAGATGGATTGTGCCGAAACTTCTCCAACGAAAATAGCAATGATGAATGCTGCTATAATACGCTTATACATAGTTGTTTAGAACTTACATCCGATGGTAGCGACAATTCTGTGCGATATGCCTTTGGTGGAGATGGCGCTAAGATAGGCGTCTGAACCGGGATTGTGGATGAGATCCTCGTATTCGCCCATGTTCTGGGAGTTGTTGTCAGGATACAGCCAGAAACTGTCTTTTCCGTATTTCATCACATATGCCATGTCGAAGAACACATATTTTGTGCGGATGCCGAAGCCGACAGAACCGTAATGTGCGCTTCCGTTGAAACTGGAGGCGAAATTTTTGTAGGGAGAAGTTTTATAGTTGTAACCCGCGCGAAGTAGGAACTTGGAAGTCACATTCACTTCGGCACCCAATTTTACCGTATGGCAAATGCCGAATTTATTATCAATAGTTTGATTTTCTGTATCAAACGAATAATCGTCGGCGTAAAGTTTCGACATGGAATAATCGATAAAATCATACTCGGCGGAGATGAAGGCGCGTTTCTTGATGAGGAAAGCGGCGCTTACATTAAATTTGAGCGGAGTGGTGAGCGAGAAACGGTAACCGTTATCGTAACTCCAAGTGTCGGAGTTCTTGCCGTTCGTGTAGTAAGAAATCATGTTGCGGTTATAGGAATCGCGAATTCTCCAGAAATAGGTGGGCGTTTGGAACGAGGCACCAACTCGTAAAAAGTTAACGGGCTGATAGATGAGACCCAACTTCAAGTTAATGCCGCCTCCGGAATTCTGTTGAGTGCTGTTGGTTTGGAACGAGCGGATGCCGTGAGACAGGGTAACTTCGTCGGAAGCTGTTTCAGCGTACGAGATCACCTCTTTGTAGTCAAGCACAGGAACACCAATGGTGGCGCCGACAAAAAGTTTGTCGGAATAGTTGCCGCCGAAAGAAAAACTGATTTCGTCCATGGCTCCGGATGTTTTCACAACAGCGTCGTGTTCCAGTTTGGCGTTTTCAAAAGGACTGTAATACAGATTGTTAGTGCCTGGAATAGTGTCAATCAGCCAAGTGCTCCAAGCCAGGGATGCGTCTCCGGTGAGGGCGCTGTAAGGTGTGCCGTTGGCGTGGGGTAGGATGGTGTTCACTATGGAATTGCTGACAATTCCGTTGGCGCGGAAAGTGTTGTTGTAGTCCATGATACGGTTGTATCCGAACCCGAAATGCCAGTAGTTCCAGTTGGAATTCTCAATGTGGTTGGAGATAACCAGACCGCACTGTGGAACCGTGTATTTGGCTTTCATAGTGGAACTTGTGTTCCCATAGTAGGAGGAACTGTTATTGGTGAAAGCGATGGACAGTGGGGTGAGGGTAACCTCATGGCGTTTGTACAGTCCGATGGCGGCAGGGTTGACATTGAGAGCTGAAAATTCGCCGCCGGTAGCGCTGAAGGCGCCGCCCGCTCCCATGTAGCGCGCTGTACCCTGATATTCGATTTGTGAGAAGCGGAACGCCTCATAGTCTCCTTGGGCCATTACGGTACAAAAAAGACTGATAATCAATATGCTGCTTAATAACTTTTTCATTGTTTCAAAAAGGTTTTATTATAGTTGGTTTTATCGTCTGCCTCCGCTGCTGCGTGAAGAACTTCCACTATAGGATGATCCGCTGCTTCTGGAGGAAGAGGATCCGCTGTATGATGAACTGCTGTGGGAAGAGGAACTGTAACTGCTGCGGGATGATGAGCCCGAGTTGTATGAGGACGAACTCGGTCGGCTATAGGAAGAATTTGATCTGTAAGAATTTGAATTACTGTATGATGAACTTGTTGATTGGTTGCGTGAGGAGTTGCTGTATGTGGAACTGGGTCTGGCAGTGTTGGAAGAAGAAGGTCTGGACCAACTGGTGCTGGAAGAAGGGCGAGTGGTAGTGGAAGAGGGACGAGTGGTGCTAGAAGATGGGGTTCTGGAACTGTTCTGGGAAGGACGAGCGTATTGGTTGGAAGGAGCAGGTTTGGGAGTGGTGTTAGGACGTGTCACAGGAGTGGTGGTTGTCCGGTTGGGGGTTACATTAGTACGGTTGGTGTTGGTAGGCGTATTGTTAGTAGGTTTCGGGTTAGGACTAATGTTAGCGTTTGTTCTTGAAGTGGAAGAATTGGTTCTTTCTGCAGCAGTTCTGGATGCGGGGTTGGATGCAGTGCTGGCAGGTGTCGCTGTCGGTCTTGCCGTATTGCCCGATCCGGAAGGCGAATAAGAGGCGGAAAGATTGTCATATCTTTCGTTGAAAGTTGCAGGAGAGGAAGTTACAGAGTAGTGGTTGCTGTTCTCTCCGTTGCCATGACCGGTTGGAAGGTAACCATCGGGACGCTCACCTCTGCCATCTGCAGTCTGGTTGCCTACTGAGGGGCCAATGCTGTTTCGATGCCCATAATAGAAGGAGTGGTTGCTGTCGTAGTTGTTGTGGTAATAATCAATGGCCCAATTGTGATGATGATACCATCCCCAACCATGGTTGTACCAATAAGGATTGTAATAATCCCATCCCCAACCATAGCGGAAACCATAGTCATACCATCCGTAATTGTAATAGTACGGACGGTAATAATAACTTGGCCACCACCAGTTGTAACCCATGTAAATGCTTAAACCCCAGTTGGATGGGCAATAATCATACCAGTACATGTTGGTGAAGTAAGGGTCGTAATAACCCCAACCGCTGTACAAACTGGTGTGGAAGCGGCGCAGGCGGGAGGAATAGTAATAATCATAATAATCATCCTCATTATAATAATAAGTAGTGCCGATGCTGCCGTCTGTGTTGTACTGATAGGAGATGGAATCCGGTGCGGGAGTCTCCTCGTAATAGGTGATTGGGGCGGATTCGGATGCTGTATTGTCATAGTTTTTCGCCTGCAGGATCTTGTATTGGTCGTCGCCAGAAGATGAATAGATGTCATCATAATAGGCGAATGACCCTGTGTTGCAAGCGGTTAGCAGTACAGCTGCGGTGGATAAGGCGATTAAAAATAGTTTTTTCATATTGACCTCCTTATGGCTTTATTTTCGTATTTTTGCAATTCAATTTAAACAGTCTTTTGATAGACGGCAAAAATACGAAAAAGTTAATTTATAAAAGAAAAATAATGGCTAAAAGTTTAACTACAAGAAAAGAGAATTATTCGCAATGGTATAACGATATTGTAAAAAAAGCGGATCTTGCTGAAAATTCATCAGTTAGAGGATGTATGGTAATCAAACCTTACGGTTACGCTATATGGGAAAAACTCCAATCCACATTGGATAGAATGTTCAAGGAGACAGGTCACATGAATGCCTATTTCCCGATTTTCATTCCGAAATCCTTTTTCAGTCGTGAAGCCAGCCATGTGGAGGGTTTTGCGAAAGAATGTGCGGTTGTCACCCATTACCGTTTGAAAAATGATCCGAATGGCGGTGGAGTGGTGGTTGACCCCGAAGCCAAATTGGAAGAGGAACTGATCGTGCGTCCCACTTCTGAAACCATCATCTGGGACACATATAAGAACTGGATCCAATCCTATCGCGATCTGCCGATTCTTTGCAATCAGTGGGCAAATGTGGTCCGCTGGGAGATGCGCACCCGCTTGTTCTTGCGTACCGCTGAGTTTTTGTGGCAGGAAGGACATACCGCTCACGCCACTCGTGAAGAGGCCGTGGAGGAAACTGAGAAGATGTTGCATGTTTATGCCGATTTTGCCGAGAACTTTATGGCTATTCCGGTCATCAAAGGTGTGAAATCCCCGAATGAGCGTTTTGGCGGCGCTCTGGACACCTACTGTATCGAGGCGTTGATGCAGGATGGTAAGGCACTACAGGCAGGCACATCCCATTTCCTTGGACAGAATTTCGCCAAGGCCTTCGATGTGAAGTTCCTTAACCAGAACAACCAACTTGAATATGTGTGGGCGACCTCTTGGGGTGTTTCCACCCGTTTGATTGGTGCGTTGATTATGACGCACTCTGATGACAATGGCTTGGTGCTTCCGCCGAATCTTGCTCCTATTCAAGTAGTTATAGTTCCTATCTATAAAAGTGAAGAAGAACGCACCGCTATTGCCGAGAAAGTGCAACCGCTTATTTCAAAACTTAAAGAACTCAATATTTCAGTCAAGTTTGATAACGATGACGCCAAACGCTCCGGTTGGAAATTCAATGAGTATGAGTTGAAGGGCGTTCCGGTTAGAATCGCCATCGGACCGCGTGATCTTGAAAACAATGCGGCCGAAATCGCCCGCCGCGACACCTTGGAGAAAGAGGTTGTCCCGTTTGATACACTGGTGGAGCATATCCAGAAACTGTTGAAGGACATTCAGCAGAATTTGTTCGACAAGGCCTTGAAATTCAGAGAGGAAAACACCCGCAAAGCGGACACTTGGGAAGAGTTTGTGGATCTGCTTGACAATCATCCCGGATTTATCTATGCGCATTGGGACGGAACCCCTGAAACTGAGGATAAGATCAAGGAGTTGACCAAGGCGACTATCCGCTGTATCCCATTCAACAATCCACAGGAAGAAGGCAAGTGCATCTTGACGGGCAAACCTTCCAAGCAACGGGTGCTTTTTGCAAGAGCATACTAATAATCCATTGGAAATCAATATTTTATTAGATAAATGGATCCGAGATTAGTTGCTTTTCAAAGATTGTTGGATATCATGGACGAACTTCGGGAGAAGTGTCCGTGGGATAGTGTGCAGACTTTTGACACCTTGCGTTGCCTGACCATCGAAGAAACTTTTGAATTATCCGAAGCCATCGTGGATAAGAACTATGCAGACATGTGCAAAGAGTTGGGAGATTTGATGTTGCACATTGTTTTCTATGCAAAAGTCGCTTCTGAGCAGAAATTGTTTGATATCACTCAGGTACTCAATCAATTATGTGAAAAACTGATTCGTCGTCACCCGCATATTTATGGTGATGCGCAAGCTCAGGATGCTCAGGCAGTTCACGAGAACTGGGAGAAGATCAAATTGCAGAAAGAAGGGAACCGTTCCGTATTGGGCGGTGTCCCGAAAAGCGCTCCTTCCATGATTAAGGCGTACCGCATCCAAGAAAAAGCCAATGGTGTTGGGTTTGACTGGCATAACGAGAAAGAGGTTTGGGATAAGGTTCAAGAAGAGTTGTCAGAATTGCGACAAGAAGTTGACAATCAATCTGATAAGGTTGAAGATGAACTCGGGGATGTTTTGTTCGCTTTGATAAATTATGCGCGCTTTATACGAATCAACCCTGATGATGCGTTAGAAAAATCAAACCGCAAATTCATTCGTCGGTTTCAATACATAGAGAATCGGGCCAAAAACGCCGGGCGCAAGTTGACGGATTTGTCTTTAGAGGAGATGGAATCGTTCTGGCAGGCCGCAAAAGAACTTGAATAAATGAAAACCAAGAGCAGATTTCAGATTGTCCTTACTATAAGATGTATATTTATATATACATTATCTTTTTTAATGGTTTCCATTCCGGCATCTGCTCAAAAGAATTCCAAAGTTGCCTCGTTGTGTTCAAAAGCTGAGCAGTGCATCAACAACCGGGAATTTGACAAGGCGCTCTCTTTATTGAAACAGGCGCAGCAGAAAGATCCCTGTTATCCGGACACCTACATCATGTTGGGTGATATTTACAACTTCACCTTGAGATCGGACTCAGCGGTCAAGTGCTATAACAAAGCCATTGAGCTGTTGGTCAATCCAGATCCGATGTTGTACTTCATTGCGGCTAATGAGGGTGTGAAATGTGCACAGTATGAAGGCGCGTTGCGTAATTATGAGATTTTTCTTCAAAAGGGACTGCAGTATAGTGAAGTTTTCGCCGATGCTCAAAAAGGTATGGCCAACTGCAGGTTTGGAATAGAGGCGATGAGCCATCCGGTGAAATTTCATCCAGAGAACCTTGGGGGGAGCATCAACTCCGAGTGGGATGAGAGTCTGGCATCCATTACTGCAGATGACGCACAACTCATATTTACCGTAAACCGTCCTAAAGATAAAGGTACAGTTTGCGCGTTTTGCATGAATGAAGAGGATCTTTATTACTCCATTCGTGATGAGAAAGGGGAATGGCGGATGCGGAACGCTGTGGGAGCTCCCATCAAAACCGGATATAATGAAGGTGCACAGAGTATATCCCCCGATGGCAACTATCTGTTATACACCATGTGTGATGCGGATTTCGGTATGGGCAGTTGCGACCTCTACTGGTCCAAGCGTATCGGATCCAAGTGGTCGCGCCCGCGCAACTTTGGAGCTCCGGTCAATTCGCATGCTTGGGAAAGCCAGCCATCTATGGCGCCTGATGGCAGGACCATTTATTTTGTCTCTTCCCGTCCGGGTGGATTTGGAAAGAAAGATATTTGGAAAACGACGATGACCTCGGAAGGCAAGTTCACTGTACCGGAGAACCTGGGACCCTCCATCAACACCCCGGAGGATGATGCGGCGCCATTCATCCATACGGATGGCCGCACCTTGTATTTCGCCTCCAACGGGCGAGTGGGCATGGGTGGTTATGACCTCTATTACACAACGCTGCAGCAGGACGGCACATGGAGCGAACCGAAGAATCTGGGGTATCCTATCAACACGCCGGCTGATGAAATCAACATATTCATTAACGCCAACGGTACTGTCGCCTACATGGCGTCGGACAAGGATGGCGGTTTTGGTGGACTTGATCTGTACAGTTTTGAGTTGGACGACAATTTGCGTCCCAACCCCGTCACCTATGTGAAGGGAGTTGTCACCGATGCCGTCACAGGCGCTCCACTTGAGGCGAATATTGAAATGGTGGATTTGAACACGAAGCAAGTTGTCACCTATACACAGTCGGATTCGGAGACTGGCGAATATCTGGCGTGCATTCAGACGGGAAGCAACATATTGCTCAATGTGTCCAATCCGAATTATCCGTTTTATTCCGAGAACTTCCAAGTGGAGAAATCTTATACGGAGTTGTCACCCTATTTGAAGAACATACAGTTGCGCCGTGCGGATATAGGTACCGTTGTTGTGTTGAAGAACATCTTCTTTGACTTCAACCAGAGCGAACTGAAACCGGAGTCGTTTGTTGAGTTGGACAAGTTGGCGGATTATTTGAAGCACAACAAGGTGAACATAGAAATTGGCGGTCATACCGACAACCAGGGAAGTGACGAGTACAACGACCGTCTCTCTTTGGAGCGGGCGAAAGCCGTATATGATTATTTGGTGGGCAAGCAGATTGATCCGTCGCGCCTGAGTTATCAGGGTTATGGCAAGCGTAAGCCCATTGCCGACAATGCCACAGAAGAGGGAAGGGCAGAGAATCGTCGTACAGAATTCAGAATTATTCGTTAAAAACAACCAAATACAGTCGTTTTCCTTTAAAAGTCGGGGCTTTAGTATAATAGTCCCGACAATTTTATTATTATATAATTGTTCATAACTTTGCCGTTTATATTTAATGTAATGTTTTGATTCTTAAATCAATATTCTAAAAAAACAAATGAGATATTAAAGTTTTTGTAACTATTAAATAGTGGTGGCCGTAAAAAAAATAATAAAAAAAAAATACAGAAAGAATAAGAATGAAAAAAAAATGTATTTTTGCAGGTTGAAAGTTTAGTATAGTGTATTGTAATCTATGAATCTCAAATACAGATAAATAAGGGAAAAAAGAATAAATAATTTATAACAATCAAAAAATACAAGTATGAAAAAACTATTATCAATTTGCATTCTAAGCGTCTTGCTTACGATGATGAGCTTCATAACAGCTCAAGCGCAAAGTAGTAATCAGTGCTGTTTTTGGGTTGAGAATATGCAGCCGGAGACATTCCCGCATATTGCCAACCTGGATGGTACTGGTATTGCTCAAGACACCAGTGCTGGCATGGACCTCGTGCTGAACAATGTTCTGAACAGGGCCTATGTTGGAAACACTGACGTTTACACCATTCACTTCCCCACGGGAGCCAACTGTGGAGACAAAGTGTCCATTGAATGGTTGCTTTACCGTGATGGTCAGTTGGTGAATGGTAATCTGTCAGACTATGCTGACTTTGCCATTTACACGCGTTATGCAACGTTGAACGCTGCCGGTGAATGTCAGAATATTGACTGGCTTGGCGGTATCGTTGAAAACGGTGACGGTATTTGTGGTTGTAGCATTGCATGTAATGATCATAATGATTATTATCACTGCGGCAATACTGACGGTCACAATGACTTCCCGGGTGCTCGTATCGCAAATGCACTTACTCCTCCGTTCCATGACATGGGACATCTCGCTGCAGGTTATACGAATGTGATGTACACGAACAACTTTGACTACTTCTATCTTCCTTTCCTCGCTTCCGACCAATCCTCCACTCAGATTCGTATCACTTGGAAACAAGTTGGTAATTATTCTTTAGTAGTCCGTCTTCGTCAACGTTTAGGCGGTACGGATTATACCTTCACTTATGATGGTTCACAAGATCCTTCCATGTATATCGGTGGTCACCAGAGCTGCTGTGGTGTGA
>DGGS01000204.1 GCA_002392325.1 Bacteroidales bacterium UBA3868 | reverse complement strand
CGGATCGCCGCGTTGTCCGACTCGGTAGCGCAGCCGGTGAAGACCACTTCGTCCGGGTCGGCGTTCAAGAACCTCGCCACCTCCTCGCGCGCGCGCTTGACGAAGCGCGCCACCTTGCCGCCGAAGGCGTGCATCGAGCTGGGATTGCCGTAGAGGTCGCAGAAAAACGGCAGCATGACGTCCCTCACCTCAGGCGCAACCCGGGTAGTGGCGTTGTTGTCGAGATATACCGTCCGTTCCATATCAGCGCGTATTATACCAAAAATCGGCGTTGGAATACGCGGCACATCGCCAGGAGGTTGGGTGGGGGGCTACGCGCCGGGAAGCCCGCCTCGGCCACCGTTCGGCCTCTTGGATCGCCTCACTTGGGAAGATCGACCACTGACCGAAATGCGTCTCCGTTCCAGGCGCGCTTAGGGTCGCTCTTCACATGCCCGAGGCGGCTTCCCGCGCTTCGCCCCACAGCGCACAAACGAGACAGAATGCACTCCGGCGACAACCCTACGGCAGTTCTACGCTAACCCTGAAGAAGCGATGTTCCGGGTTACCATCGGGCGGGACTTCCTGCCATTCGCCGTCGGTCAATCTTGCCTTGCCGAAAACCTTGATGCGATCCTCAAACGAATTGCCCGAGCCGTCCTTCGTGTGGTTGAGCGTAATTTCCGGTTTCCCGTCCTTCATCTTGAACTCGGCAATCTTCAAGTCGTCGTCCGGGTCTTCGGGGTCGATTCCTAGCGCATAGCACTCCCCCACCGTCCTGCAACCATTCGCCGCCGTAGTTTTCTCCATTGCATCATATTCATCGGCAGATGCCGTTGTGATGCCAAAAAATGAATTAAGGAATTCAATGAACTCTGACGTTCCACGCGAACCTATTGCAACAGAACTAAGATCGCTCACGCCAATTGGGTTTACAGCTCGGATTCGATATCCATACTCCTTTTTGAGCGTTGCCGTCTCATCTTTATACCGACTCTCGCCGCTAATTCCAACCCACTTAAATTCACTGGGCAAATCAAGCGGATAGCGATAGATACGATAACTTGTGGCGTTCCCCACCCCAGCCCAGCTTATGTCGATTTTCATGTCTCCTTGCGATGCATTTATACTTGAAGGCGTTTCAGGGCAACTCCACACGACGGCACCGGTTCGTCTACCCAAAACTATGCGGTCTATCAACCCAGCGTTCTCCAATTGAACCGAAGAAGGCATATCTTCCGAAAGGCCTTTGAAGAACTCCTTAGAGTATCTGCCAAGTTCCCCTACTGTAATAAATCCATCCTTGTCACCGCCACCATATTCTGTGCCGTATAACTTCATGTCAGCGCATCCTTGTCCAAATCCGTTCACAATGAACGATTGTCCAAACCTCGAATGATCTTCATCAAGATATGTATACGATGACTGCTGTGCGTCACACGATGTAATCCATGCGACATTCCCAAGACATTGCCCAAATCCGCACGCAATAAGCCATTGATTAATTCGTTCACTAGCATTGACGCTACCTGTCAATGCAAAGGAATGACAAGACATGATGATATTGACAACGGCCACGCCTGATGGAAATGTGCGGACATCATCCAATAAATCTTTAACTTGATACCCGCCGTCATAGGTTGCAATCAGGGCATTGCGTTTGCTGTCATAACCTCCCCCATGCGTAGCAATGTAGAACACAAAAATGTCGCCTGGTTTCGTATGCGTGGCAAAATATGACATTTCCACTCTGACCTTTTCTGTTGTCGCATCTGCATTGCTTCTGAAGTGAGCATTTTCGGACAGAAATTCACCACGCTCAACGCAGAGGCTCTTGATTTCGCTTGCATCGTTGTAGTGACCTCGCTTTGGCGTGTTCTTTGTTAAGAATTTAGAGTATCCCACCGACAGCAAGAATTTGTTCCTCGTCACGCATCCTGCCGACACTCGTCCATTTTCGTCTTTTACCCGATACTCCACTGGCGGAACGCCGCCAAGACAAGACCAAAAGGTCGTGTCGGTCAACTTCGCAATCCAAACTTCCTGTCCGCTCGCGTCCTGTCCTTTGTTTGCCGCCACATTCTTTGCGTTATCGACCTCTTCCCATACACCGCTCGCGTTTTTGTATTCAAGGGTGTATTTATGCGCCGCGCCGCTTGTATCCGAATCTTCGCAGCGCATCGTAATCGACCCGCTCGACCAATCCGCCGATTCAGCTGTCAGCTTCAGCACTGGATTCGCCCACACCGCATACAGTGTCATGTCGGAATTGACAGTAATTTCCGCTTCGTCCCTGTAAACGACCTCGCCAGACGAAGAAAGTGCCCAGCCTTGAAACACGAAACCATCATTGTGGAATTTGTTAGTTAGAAGCAACAAATCTGAACCCGCTATCACTGTCTCTTCCTCCATGCTACCTTCACCATTGTTTGCATCAAATGTTACTTTATGGAGCTGTACAACTTCCTCTTCATACAGCGACTTAATTTCCAAAGCCGACAATGCTCGGTTATAAATTCGGAAATCATCCATTAGACCATAATACGGACACTGACTATAAGTCACAGTCGCACCATTTCCAATGATGGCACCCCAATACCAACCTCGATATTGTTCATTTCCCTCGTATGCATCTGGTAATGACCAATCTGATGCGCCGACAAACTTTGTCTTAGACGATGCCATCCCTTTTTTGACGAAATCTCCGTTGATGTAAAGATACGGCGCTCCATTCCCTGAAATTGTAATGGTCACTAATGCCCAGGTGTTGCCAATATTACCCGACCAAACCAAAGGAATCGGACAGTATCCATCCGCATGTTCCATCACAATTACACCATTCTGCCCTACAATCAACCCTACACCAGCTTTACCAGTTGAACTATATCCACCATGGGAAGGATATAGAACATATTGCGAACCAACCATTGTTGCACCATCCGTTTCTGAGACCGTCTCTCGCAATCCAGTCGGAACATTACCAGAAGGTTTGCACCAGACAGAAACTGTTAGACTTCTTGCCACGTAGAGACTTTTTGGAAGTTTCAGCGATGCAGTTCCATTGAAAACCGCAGCCGAATTGTCTTTGTCATTGCGATCAGCAGCATAAGTCACGCTTCCACTCAATTTATGACCACGTCCACTTCCATCTTTCACATTCCCATCAAATGGCCAGTAGCCCACAAGACCGTCAGTCAAACTCGACG
>DGGS01000146.1 GCA_002392325.1 Bacteroidales bacterium UBA3868 | reverse complement strand
CGCGGTCGGCGTCACCGTCGAAGATCACGCCGATATCGGCTTTCATCTCGCGTACCTTATTCTGCAGGGCGACCACATTTTCCGGTTCCAGTGGGTTGGCTTCGTGGTTGGGGAATGTGCCGTCCAGCGTGTCAAACAAATAGGTAGGGGCATTGCCAAAGATGTCTTTTACCAGAATGGAGGCCATGCCGTTGCTGCAATCCATCACAATGTTGAGGTTAGAGATGTCGTGATGGTAGCGCGCTTGAAACTCCAAGTATTCAGCTTTCACATCATGTGCAATGATTTTGCCTTTAACTGGAACGGGTACAACGGGATCTTCTTTCACGCGGCGTTCCAGTTCGCCCAATCCTGTATCATAACCCACAGGAAGCGCATTGGTCCGTGAAACTTTTAACCCATTATGTTCTTTGGGGTTATGCGAAGCGGTAATCATCACCGATGCATCAAAATGATGTTGTGCGGTAAAGTAATAGACCATGGGTGTGGTGGTCAACCCCATGTCATAGACATCCGCACCAGCATCCGTGATGCCGTTTGCCAACGCCTCAAACATCTGCGGGGTGGACACTCGCATGTCGCGCCCCACCAACACTTTATCGGTTTTCAATAATGATGGAAGGAAAAAACCGAATTTATATACGGTGTCCAAATCAAAATCCTTGCCAAAAACTCCTCTGAAATCGTATGCTTTAAATGCACCCATTTTTATAACTATTTGTTATTCAATATTATTAGTGTCAATTGAATTATCCTCATGTTCACAATTCTCCCCATTCTCTTCGGTGTTCATCACCATGTTCTCCCAACGGAGGAAGGCGTATGATTTTATGTCATACAATATATTATAAAATACACGAGCCCAGTAGTTGCGGGTGCCGATGCCGCTGGGAACTTTCAGATATTGCTCGCAGAGCGCAACCTCGTTTGTATCGGTGGTGTAGATGACCACCCAGACAGCCGCCACTTTTGCCACGGAGTCGAAGGACTCGACAAAAAACGACAAGGCAAACCGTTGGGTTGGGGCAGGATTGATGGCAGGAAGATTATTGAAAATTTTCTCCTCCGTCAGCGTGTCCTTCAAATCTATCCTTGAAGTCAGGATGTTGTTTATCCGTATGTTTTTGTTGATTTTAGTGACCGCGGAAAGATTGTATTGCATGATAGGTTTCCGGAAACTCATACGGATATCATACTTTTTCTGGTCATTTAAAATCAGCATGTTCCAGTCGTGAAAGTAATGCTGCAGTATTTCTTGGGGAAAATCAAAGCCATTTTTGGTGAATTTGGCCATGGAAAAATTGATGCCCGTCCATAAAATCTCCCGATCCGCCAGAAAATCGGTAAAAAGGGATTTGTTCATGTACATAGGACAGAGGGTTTAAATTATCAATTCTATTGTGGCTAATTCAATTGTGTTGCAAAAGTAAGAAAAATCTTACATTTTAGGGCGTGTTTTGATAAAACGATTTTTTTTTATTTTTGCCCACTAGTTTTTTAAAGGATGATAAAAGAAATCTATTTGGCTGCCGGATGCTTTTGGGGTGCTGAACGCTACTTGAAAATGATTGAGGGTGTTCGGTTTACAGAAGTCGGATATGCCAACGGGCGCACATCAAACCCTACCTATGAGGAAGTTTACACGGATAGTACCGGTTTTGTGGAAACCGTCCATGTGCAATATGATACAGAAGTGATTGGGTTGGATACCCTGTTGAAGTTTTTCATGAAAGCCATTGACCCCACCAGTTTGAATAAGCAGGGAGAGGATGTTGGAACCCGTTATCGCACAGGCGTTTACTATACCGATAAGCAGGATTTGACCATGATTCAAGGCATAATGGATGAGGTGGCGGCACAATACACACAACCCCTTTGCGTGGAAGTGCTTCCGCTGCTGAATTTTTATCGGGCAGAAGAGTATCATCAGGATTATTTGGAGAAAAACCCGACCGGATACTGTCATTTGTCACCCGAATTGTTTGAATTTGCAAAAAGTTATAAATCACATAAATAATTTTAGTATGAAGCGTAATTTTATCGTGGGTTTGCTGATTGTGGTTTTCTGCCTTCTGACCGCCAATCTGAATGCCCAAAATTTCAAGAAGGAGACTTATCAGAATGACCCAATGAATGTCATTCATTATACATTGGATAATGGTTTGCAGGTGTTCATGTCTGTTAATAAAGATGTTCCGCGTATCCAGACCTACATCGCCGTGCGCGTGGGCAGCAAGAACGACCCTGCCGAGTCCACCGGACTTTCCCACTATCTGGAGCATCTGATGTTCAAGGGCACCAACCACTTCGGCACGCTTGACTGGGCCAAGGAACAGGAACAGCTCAAGAAAATTGAAGCCCTGTATGAAACCTACAATCATACTACAGACCCGGCTCAGCGCAAGGCCATCTACCGCCAGATAGACTCTGTATCCTACGAGGCATCCAAGTATGCTATTCCAAACGAATACGACAAGATGATGTCCATGATCGGCGCTGAGGGCACAAACGCCTTCACTTCCAATGACATGACTGTATATCAGGAAGATATTCCGAACAATGAGTTGGAGCGCTGGCTCAAGATTGAAGGCGAACGCTTCGCCAACCCCGTCTTCCGTTTGTTCCACACGGAATTAGAAGCCGTGTATGAGGAGAAAAACATGAACATGGCCAACGACAGCCGTACCGCCTATGAGAAGATGAACGAGGCGCTGTTTCCGCATCATCCTTACGGCACACAGACGACCATTGGTACTATCGAGCATTTGAAGAACCCGTCATTGACCAACATCATCAAGCACTTCAATACCTATTATGTGCCGAACAATTACTGTATCGCCATGGCTGGTGATTTTGATCCCGAACAAGCCATCAAGCTGATTGACAAATATTTTGGAAAGATTCAACCTAAGTATATTCCTGATTTCACCTATGTGAAAGAAAAACCCATCCGTGAGGTGAAAATAGTGGATGTGTATGGTTTGGAACCGGCAAATGTGCAGATCGGATTCCGCATTGATGCGGGCACCGGCTCTCGTGAAGTGCTCCTCGCCGAGATGGCGGATGCTGTACTGATGAACGGCTCCTGCGGTATCATCGATGAGAACATCAACCAGAAACAGTTGGCCCAATATGCTTCTTCTGGTGTGAGCGACCTGAATGATTATGCTTATTTCCGTCTTACCGGAAGACCCAAACAAGGACAAACCTTGGAACAATTGAAAGACCTGTTGCTCCAGCAAATCGAGATTCTGAAATCCGGCAATTGGGATGAGGATCTGCTTACGGCGGCCATCAACAACCGTAAATTGCGCGACATGTCCTCTCTTGAAAGCAACTCCAACCGTGCCATGGCCATGGCAATGGCATATCTTTCTCATCAAAACTGGCAGGATATTATCAATGAAACGGATAACATGAGTTTGGTGACCAAGGAAGATGTGGTTGATTTTGCAAGACGCACCTTCAAAAACAACAACTATGTGGTGGTCTATAAACGCCAAGGCGAGCAGCGCGATGTCCAGAAAGTTGATAAGCCCGAAATCACGCCCGTGGTGATGAACCGCGATGTTGAGAGCAACTTCTTGAAAGAAGTTAAAGACATGAAAGTTAAGCCCATCGAGCCTGTTTTTGTGGATTACAACAAAGATATGAAGAAAGGTAAAGCCAACGGTAACGAGATTTTGTATGTGCAGAACACAGACAACGGCCGTTTTCAGTTGAATTATCGTTACAATTATGGTAGATTTTATGACAAAAAAGCCGGCATCACCAACGAATTTCTGGATCAGTTGGAGAGCGAGAACCGCACACTTAGCCAGATTAATCGTGAGATGTACGACCTTGCGTGCAACTTCTACATCAGCTTCAGTGACAAATACGCTTATGTTTCCCTTTCCGGTTTGAGTGAAAACATGGAGAAGGCAATGGCAATTGTAGAGGACATCCTCAACCATCCGAAAATCTCTGAGGAGTCCGTACAAAATTCCATCCAAGATGTGCTGAAATCCCGTCAGGATGCCAAATCCCGCCAGAACACTATCTTCCAGAGAATGCTCAGCTATGTTGCCTATGGTAAAGACAATGTGCGCAAATATTTTGTAAGCAATGACGAAGTGCAGAAAATCACGGCACAGGATGTCGTCAATCAGATTAAGACGATGACTTCCCAGCCGCAGCGCATCCTGTATTACGGTGATTTAACGCTTGCCGATTTGCAGAAAGTTATCACGGAAAAGCATAGTGTGCATCCCGCCAAGAAACCCGTTAAGATGGGTGTCAACTATGATCGTGTACCCACCAAGGAGAACAAGGTCTATTTTGCCCACTACGATGCCAAACAATCGTTGTGTCGCCAACTGACCACATCCGTGCCATATAACCCGGCTATAACTCCTGCGGTGAAGATGTACAATGAGTATTTTGGTGGCAGCATGAACTCCATCGTCTTCCAGGAAATCCGTGAGAAACGCTCATTGGCTTATTCCGCAGCCGCTTATTTCGTGGAGCCGAATGAAAAGGGCATGTCCAATTACAACATGACCCATATCGGCACCCAGAATGACAAACTGTTGGATGCCATGGAGGCCTTCACCGACTTGTTGGACAACATGCCGGTATCCGAGCTCAACTTTGACCTTGCTAAAACGTCACTCATCGCACAATACCGTACTAATCGTGTCCGTAAAATGTCAGTCATCAATTCTTATCTGGCTCTTGAAGAGTCTGGTTTGAAGGAATCTCCTGTCAAAGCCAATTACAACGCCATTCAAAAGATGACGATTGATAATGTGGTGAACTTCAACAAGACCTATATCAAAGGCCAAAAGAGGGTGGTTGTGGTTCTTGGCAACAAAGATGAGGTGGATTTGAAAGGAATGGAGAAATATGGTAAAGTGACCACGCTCTCATTGGATGAGATATTCGGATATTAAGAGTAGTAGGTCTTAGTGCTTAAATTTTAAACATGAATACTAAGGCAGGGCTGTTGAAAGATGGCTCTGCTTTTTTTTGTATCTTTGCCGCCGTTTTGAAAGGGGTGCCTTTATGGCTGAGATCAGACCCGTTGAACCTGATGCGGATAATGCCGCCGTAGGGAGACAAACGCTTCTATTTCCCAATCCCTCTTTCAGTATGTTTAATTATTAATAACCAAACTGTTAGAGTATGTTTCAAAGTTTAAAGTTTAGAGTTGAGGGTTTAGATTTCAACACTCAACAGCTAACGGCTAACGACCAACAGCCAGTGGCCAGTTTTATTCATTTGTTTTTTGCCATCATGGTACTACTGTTCCCGTCGGTGCTGCTCGCGCAGGTGCCTGACACCGTGCAGCATGGCGAGGTGGATGAGGTGACCATCCAATTCACCAAGCCCACGGTGCAGCAGTCGGCGAATGTCACCACGATGTCCATGCCGCAGATCCGTGCGCAGCAAGGCAACGGAAGCGTCAACAACCTGCTGGAACTGATGCCCTCCGTGGTCACCACCTCCGAGTCGGGTAACGGTCTTGGTGCCACTTACCTCTTTATCCGTGGTATCGACCAAACCCGTATCAACACCACCCTCAATGGTGTCACCATCAACAATGCCGAGTCGCAGGGCTCTTGGTTGGTGAACCTTCCTGATATGGGCGCATTCATTGAGAATGTGAGCGTGCAGAGTGGTGCCAACACTTCTGACGGCAGCACCTCCTATGGTGCCCGTGTTGATTTCGTGACCCGAGCAATCCCCACCAAACCTTTTGCTGAGGTGCGGAGTTCATACGGTTCATTCAACACTTTCCACAATATGGTGAACGCTGGAACAGGCCTCATCGGCAAGCGTTTTTCCATGCTTGCCTCCTTCTCCGACATCCGTAGCGACGGGTACATCGACTACTCCGGTGTGCGCCTCAACTCCGGTTTCCTCACCGCCCAATACGATCTTTACAACTTCAAAAAGAACAAGGATTACGGTAAGCTGAAGTTCCACATGCTGTACGGCACTGAACACACCGGTCTCGCTTGGAACGGCGTGCCGTATGACCTTTTGGAGACCAACCGCACCTATAACTCTTGCGGCGAATACTACGACGATAATGACAATATGCACTACTATGAGAACTCCAAAGACCACTACACTCAAACCTTCTATCAGTTGGAGTATGTCAAGGATTGGACCCGACAAGAAGGCCGCCAGCACCACACCCTGCAAGTGATGCCTTACCTGACTCGTGGTATCGGCTATTATGAGCAATACAAAGATGACAAGAAAGTGAGCAAATATGGTTTGGAAGGCATCACCCGTATTGTTGGTTACGAACTGGACAGCGCCACATATACGGTCAACAATATTTATGAAACGGTGAAAAAAACCGATTTGGTAACACAGAAATATTTGGATAACTATTTTTACGGTATTCATGCACAATATACAGGTCTTCAGACATCTAAAAATCATAGCGACCAAGGTTTGCGTTGGGTGGCCGGTACGGATGTCAGCAATTACAACGGCAAGCACTATGGCAATATCGTGTGGGTTCAACCCGACCGCGTAGTGGAGTGTCCGGCTATGTTCGAATGGTACAGAGGAACGGGTAACAAGCTGCAAGCCAAGGTGTTTGGTAATTTGCGCTATTGGTACAAGAATTTCAGTGTGACCGCCGAATTGCAATATCGTCATGTGGACTATGTTATAGAAGGTGTCAATGATGAATTGACTCCCATTCCGCAAGAATACCACTGGAACTTCGTGAACCCGAAAATCGCATTGCACTATTATTTGAACAAAGGCAATCTGAAACACAGTTTTGACCTCTCCTTTGCCACCGCCAACCGTGAGGCCACGCGCAATGATCTTGTGGGTGCGCCCGACGACCGCAAACCCGTGCCTGAAACCCTGTATGATTTGGAGTTCAGTTACATGATGCACAACGACAAGTTCTTTTTCAACACCACATTGTACGGTATGTATTATCGCAACCAGTTGGTGCGCACTGGCGAATTGGACCAGACTGGCGACCCGCTTATGGCCAATGTTGACAAGAGTTATCGTGCCGGCATCGAACTCTCCGCGGCTTATCGTCCGGTACGCTTCTTCACATGGCATATTAATGGTGGTTTCAGCTTGAACAAAGTGCTGGATTATGTCCACTATGTGTCCAATTATAACGAGGACTGGGATGATGATGGGTATGTGGTGCAACATCTCGGCAACACCCCCATCGCATATTCTCCTAACATTATTATTGGCAACGATTTCACCTTCACTCCGATAAGAGATTTCAACATCTCTCTCGTCACCAAGTTTGTGAGCAAGCAATATCTGGACAACTCTGGTGACGACACTTATATGTTGAAGCCCTATTCGTTCACGAATCTTCGTCTTTCCTACACATTCCATTTCAAATGTTTGAAAGATTTGGAGTTATTCTTCAACATTAACAATCTTTTCAATACGAAATATGAAAACAATGCCTCGATGTACTCCTATTATTACATGGCTACCGACAAATACAGTGAGGCAAGCTATTTCCCGCAAGCCGGCATCAACTTCTTGGGCGGTTTGAGGTTAAAGTTCTAATAATTGGATAATATTTTCTATCTTTGTCCCGCCAATCTGAAGGCACGATGTGTTGTAAGGTTGGCGGGATTTTTTGAAAACATTTTATTAACCCATTAGAACAAAACAA
>DGGS01000140.1 GCA_002392325.1 Bacteroidales bacterium UBA3868 | reverse complement strand
ACGCCCGAGGCTATCGTTATCTCTGCCTTCGACCCCATTCGCCGTGAAACCTGTCGCCTGGCGCTCCATCAGTTGGTGAGTGACGGCCGTATCCACCCCGCCCGTATCGAAGAGGTGGTCGCCAAGACGAAAAAGCAGATTGAACAGGAGATTGCCGAATTGGGTAAGAGAACCTGTATTGATTTGGGTATCAACAATATGCCGCATGAGCTGATGCGAATGGTCGGCAAGATGCGCTATCGTTCCTCCTACGGACAAAACCTGTTGCAGCATGCGAAGGAAGTGGCCAACCTCAGTGCCACCATGGCCGCCGAACTCGGTTTGAACCCCAAACTCGCCCGCCGCGCAGGCCTCCTGCACGATATTGGCAAAGTGCCTGATACGGAACCCGAATTGCCGCACGCATTGTTCGGCGCCCGCTTGGCCGAGCAGTACAAGGAGCGCCCCGAAATCGTGAATGCTATCGGCGCTCACCACGATGAGATGGAAATGAATACCCTTATCGCCCCGATCGTGCAAGTGTGCGACGCCATTTCCGGCGCACGGCCCGGCGCACGCCGCGAGGTGGTGGAGGCTTACATGAAACGTCTTAACGACTTGGAGAACCTCGCCCTGACCTATCCCGGCGTGATGAAAACCTACGCTATTCAGGCTGGCCGTGAGCTGCGCGTGATCGTCGGCGCTGAAAAAGTGTCCGATGCGGAAGTTAACCAAATCTCACTCGACCTCTCCAAGAAAATCCAGAATGAAATGACCTACCCCGGACAAATCAAAATCACGGTTATTCGTGAAACCCGTTCGGTGAATTATGCCAGATAACAATGGAAGAAGAAGTGAACCCCCCCAAAAAAAGCATTAAACTGTACATTATCGTGTATGGCGTGACACTGCTGGTGTTCCTGTGCTATTTTTTCTTCATCTCCGATCATAATATCAAAACCCATCGGGAATTGAATAAGAAGATTGATAATTTGGAGGAAAAAATCGTGTACACGAAAAACCAGGTCGGCAATGCCTATACGTTTGAACAACTCTATGCGGATTCCTCACTTCTTGAAAAATATGCGAGAGAGCACTTGAATATGCACCTGCCCGATGAGGATGTGTTTATCTTAATACACGAATAATGAGAATCCTGATACTGAACGGCGTGAATCTGAAACAACTTGGAACCAGGGAGATCAATGTGTATGGCTCGGTCTCCTTTGACGAGTATCTGGATTCGTTGAGGGAACACTATCCCCAAGTGCAGTTTGAGTTTCACCAGTCGGATGACGAGTGCGAGTTGGCTTCTTTGCTTGCCGAAGCGGTGTCGTATGACGGTATCATTCTCAATGCGGGCGCTTATACGCACACCTCTGTTGTTCTGGCCGATGCGGTGCGCACAACATCCTGTCCGGTGATAGAAGTGCATATCTCCAACCTGTTCGGTCGCGAGCAGTACCGCAGACACTCCGCCTTGTCTTCCTGCTGTGCCGGCTTTATCTCCGGTTTCGGTCTTGACGGGTACCGTTTGGCGGTGGAGGCGATATTGAAAAAAAACAACTTGGTTTAAACTATTGTGATCTGTTGATGTCTGCTACGAGTGTTTGAAATTTTTGGAAAAATTAACCAATTTTAAATTTAAATAATTATGAAAAAGGTATTTAGTTTATTGATTGTCATGGCTTTTGTGTTTTCCGCCGTTGCTCAAGATGCAAATGCTGAAAAGAACAAAAAAGTAAAAGAACCTGAAATCACATTCGAGACCTTGACACATGATTACGGCAATATCATGCAAGGTGACAATGGCACTTGCGAATTTGTGTTCAAAAACACGGGCAAAGCCGACTTGCTTCTCACCAACTGCCGTTCCAGCTGCGGATGTACAGTTCCCGAGTGGCCGAAGGACCCCATCGCTCCCGGCAAAAAGGCCACCATTAAAGTGAAGTACAACACCCAACGCATCGGTGCCATTAACAAAACCATCACGGTTGAGTCCAATGCTGTTACCAATCGTGTCGTGTTGAACATCAAGGGTAATGTTTCTCCGAAACCCGCAGAGGCTGCTCCTGTGAATGACAACAGTTCCCTCAAAGAGAAAAACTAGTTAAAAGTTAAGACAATGAAAAAGTTGATAATCCTGGGTTTGATGATATGCGGCTTTATGGCCGCGCAGGCCCAAACTTCAAAAACCGCTGCCAGCACATACAAAGGAACTGGTGCTGAAATCAAATTCGAGAAATTAAGCGTGGATTTTGGTGAGTTGAAGGTCGGTGATGTGAAAACAGTGACCGTGACATTCACCAACATCGGGAAAAAACCGCTGATTCTGGATGATGTGATCTCTTCCTGCGACTGCACGACGGTGGATTGGTCCAAACAACCCATTATGCCGGGCAAGAAAGGAACCATCAAGGCCACCTATACTGCCAAGCACACAGGATTGATCAGCAAGCGCCTGACGGTGTTATCCAATGCCAACACCGACAGAGTGATATTACAACTGAAAGGGGAGGTGAAGTAAACCTTCCCCTTTTCACCTCGGGGTTGTTCGGTTTTGACAGCAAGTTCGGGGGATTGTAAGCAGGCCGGAGTTTGTGGGCCGATTCCGTTAAAAGTTAACCCTCAATGCCAATAAACGGCGAAACTTCTTATGCATTCGCAGCGTAACCGTTGCGGATCCCGCCGCACAGACAAGGTCTGCAGCCGCGGGCGCTTCCCCGGAAGTTATTCGGTCCAACGTCCGGTCAGAAGTGTCATAAAAGGACAGATAGCGAGTGTGTGCTTCGACACATGAGCGAAATTTCAGAAGATAAGCCGCCGCCAGGTCTGTCTCGTACCATGCGGTGGCCGACAAGCAAACGAAGACTAAGCTTGTAGAAAGCAATCTTGCGGCATGTTTGGACGCGGGTTCGACTCCCGCCAACTCCACTTTGGACAGGGAAACTGCTTCCCTAAAACCAACAAAAGACACTGATAATCAAATGATTATCGGTGTCTTTTTGCGTTTAAGGTTTTAGAATTGCGATTTATTTTGTTTCTTTGCATTTTAAATACTAACCGCATTATACCACAACGCTATTCTGATTATGAATTTTTGTAAATTACTCAAGAGAATCACTGTCTTGGCTCTGATGGTCTCGCTGTGCAGCACCGGTTTCGCACAAAGAAACAAAGAAAAAACACCCAATTCGTTCTGGCTTGACTTTCGGGTTGACGTGGGAGCTGTAACCTGCCTCGACAAGAGCACTGTTCCGTTTGTTTATACAGGTCTTAATCGCGACTATACCTTCGGTTTTACGGATGAATGGGGGCGCAATCACATCCATTTTAACTTTATGTGGGGGAAAAGTGCCCTGGTCTCCCCGTCAGGCACCCAAACTGCTTTGGGGCCCAGTATAGAGTATCTCTTCAGCTGTCTCAAACCTTCTGCCAACCGCTGGCATTTCTGGGCAGGTGCTTCCGTGACCACATTGTTTGACTTCAAACAGATTCCTGTGTTGGGCAACGCTTCCATCAGTTTCTCGGTGTTTGGTAATCTCAATGCTGTGGCATTGGCACAGTGCGACTTTGCCTATGACAAGAAAGATGCCACTCACCCGTGGATGACAGCTTTCTTCAAGTTTTCATTGCCTGTTTTTGCCATCGCCTCGCGCCCTCAATTCGCTTATGTGCAGGATTTGCCAAAGGACAGAGGGCTCCTGCGCACTTTGCTGGGCAACAACGAGCCTATATTCAAACCCTTCTCCGGCTGCGCCACCGACCTCGGGTTCAATGTCAACTTGCGTAACGGCAACATATTCAGTTTCGGATACCGTTGGGATTTCCTGACAACAGGCAAGAAAGGGACTTACCCCTATTCCAACGCCTTCAACACGGTTTATGTTTCATTCATGTTCAACTTGTAATTTCAAAGCTATATGAAAAAAATAAATATCATCCTCGTATGTCTATTGGCCGTGGCTTTTTCTTCTTGCAGCCGTCTTTTGATGGAGAAAGACGAACCCTCCAACCCGGTCAATGTGTTCCAATATCTGTGGAGCAAAGTTGACCAGCAGTATTCTTTCTTTGATGTTAAAGGTGTGGATTGGGATTCCGTATATGCCGTATATAGTCCGTTGGTGAACGATGAAATGAGCGACGACAGTCTTTTCCGGGTCTGCGCTGCCATGCTCAACACCCTGCATGACGGACACACCGACTTGACATCAGATTTTGATTACGGATTTAGCGATACGATGTTTTATTGGAACTTGGACAATAGTAACTTCAACGGTGACATTGTGAAGCGCAACTACTTGACGGTAAACGCGCATGTGACAGGAAGCCTTGCCCATAACGCTATCCGCGACGGCAAAGTGGCCTATGTGCGTTACAGCTCGTTTAGCAGCAACATCAGCGAAGGCGATCTGCAATATATTTTGAAACGCTATAGCAACTGCAACGGTATCATTTTGGACTTGAGACAGAATGGCGGTGGCAGCGACCAGAATATCACGATGCTGCTCAGTATTCTCGACTGTCACGGGCAACCGCTTTACATGGTGCAGCACAAAGCAGGTCCTGGACATAACGATTTCACCAGTCCGGTTACGATACACGCGCCTGCCAAAAGCATATTGGAAACCCCATATACCAAGCCGATTGCTGTGCTTATCGATCGCGGGTCCTTCAGCGCAACCTCCTATTTCGCCATTTGTACACAGGCGTTTGACAATGTGAAGCTCTTTGGAGACTACACGGGCGGAGGCACAGGAATGCCCAATGGCGGTCTGTTGCCTAATGGTTGGAATTACCGTTTCAGCTGTTCACGCTCCATTGCGCTCGACGGCGGCAACTACGAGAACGGCGTGCCCCCTGAAGTGCGCGTTCTCCTCGATCCTGCCGCGGTGGCTCAGGGTTTGGACAATATCATTGAGACTGCTGCAGATTGGATTGTGAACGGCGACGCCGCAATCGCTGCTCGATAAGAGGTTTTATCCGACACCACAAAAAAAATCCTTGCAATTCATTACATTGTGAGGATTTTTTTATTTTTGCACATTAATCTTAAAATATTACGAATATGAGTTACAAAATTATTGATGTAGAAGGTATTGGCGATGTGTACGCCGCAAAATTAACCGAGGCCGGTATCAACACCGTAGAGGAATTGTTGGAAAAAGGCAAGACCCCGGCTGGACGCGCTGCCCTTGCTGAAACCACGGGTATTTCACCCAAATTGATCCTCACATGGTCAAACCATGCCGACCTGATGCGTATCAATGGCGTTGGCCCGCAATTCTCCGAACTGCTTGAGGCGGCTGGCGTAGATACCGTTAAGGAATTCCGCCACCGCGTGGCTGAGAATCTGGTTCCCAAGATGGAAGAGATTAATGAGGCAAAACATCTTGTGGGCCGCGTTCCTTCTGTGGCTGAGGTACAGAAGATGATTGACCAGGCCAAAGAACTTCCACCTATGATGGAATACTAGGCGTTATTCTTCGTCCTTAATCCTGGATATGGGCCTTACGAACAAATCAGAAATGTTGTAAGGCCTATATTTGTCTAACCACCTGAAATTCACTAATCGCCTATCCTTTGTCTCAAACTGCTTGTCTGGGTGGATTTTCCCGTCCGGTTGGTCGTAAAAACGGATTTGACTGATCTTGTTGTCTTCCAGGAAAATGGTCATCTCGTTGGTGATGGAGGTGTTGATGCCGATCAGCGTACTGTCCTCCTCCTGAATGTAATAGATGCATTCCGCATTGTTTACGATGTCAACCCGGTAAAGCGACTTGTCGTGTATATGTCCCGTAATGTTGACCCCCTTTATCTGATTGAATTCGGTGTTTCCGTACAATCCTCCAACTATAAACCCGGCCTTGCAGAGGTCTAACCGTTTGTTGATGGAGTCCAAAATGGAAAACCGAATGGTGTCTGCCGTCATCTGGTATTCATTTGTCCACATTACCGGATTATAATACATGGTGATGATGGAATCCTCTACAATGTACATCAAAGAGTCGCACGCACCCTGAAGATCCTCCCTGTAAAATTTGACTTTGTTGTAAGCGGACATCCATTGAATGTCACTTTTCTCGTTCGTGTACATCTTGATGGTGTCGGAATGCAGAAAGAGCGAGTCGTTGTCGTCATCAATGAGCACGAGAAGGGCACTGTCGGTGGCGTATGAGATGCCCCCGTTTTCGTGGTGTTCCACATAATTGCCCTGAAGCACATAGTTTTGAACAGTATCGCGAATCTTCACATGATTCCAGGCGCGCCCAAATTCCCGTTCTTTGTCGTAATAAACCGAGTCGGCTTCAAAAAACTGTGTTTTGTTGAAGAGTTTGACATCTCCGTGTAGGAGGGAGCGCTCAGATTGGGTGTCATACCAGCCAGAATTGGTGAAAATCTCGCTGCTGTCCTTATCCGAGATAAGGTGGGTGGGGGAGATGAAATAGGCGACCTGGCTTTGTGCGTTGTATTTGAGCGAGTCGCAACTCATCCGGTAGGTTTTGCTCTGCAGGATGACATCCCCATTGGCAAAGGCGAGGTCGGTTTTTGTGTAATATCGGCCAGTTTGGCTGGTCAGCGTGTCTTCGTTGTTGAAAATGCGCCCTCCGGTAAGATAATAACCCATGTCAGCGTTGAGGTCGTAAATCAAGCTGTCGGTGAGCAAATAGGAGTTCTTTTTCTCCAACTTCACATTGTGGGCGATGGAGGCGGTTTTCATGTTCCCGTCATAATAGGCCTTGCGACCATACAGCACCACGGAATCCCCGACATGGATTTTAACCCGGTCGCCGAAAGCTATAATGTAGTTGTCGCGCTCATACAGATATGCGCTGTCGCAATAACCCCGAATATTGTCCTGCGCAAAGGCAACATGCCCAATAAGACGCTGTGCGCCCGGAAGCAACTCCTCATCGTACAATCCCAAATCAGCCCGATATTGGATCTTACGGTTGTTCTGCGCTTGCGCGGATTGGGCAAACGACAACAGCAGGAGACAGCAAAATGCGATTCTGAGCAAGCGCATGATTAGGGAATTAAGTTGGAGTCCACTTTCTGCGAAATGATACGGTCTTGTTGGTAAGTTATTTCCTTATAAATCTTTCCAGCCGGGGTGTAATACAACTCTTTCCCATTTTTGTGGTTTTTCTCATATTGGACGGTCATGGAAACCTTTCCTATGGCATCGTATGAGGTGAGTGTGCCGCTGCCGGCCTTGAAACTCCCTTCGCCAACCACAATGCCACGATCGTCGTAATAAGTCCAATCCCCATCGAACAAATCGTCCTTGAAGTTGCCTTCTGCCTTAACCTGGCCGTTCACATGGTACTCTTTGCATGGACCGTTTTTGCGCCCGTGCGTGTAAGTGGTCTCCCTGATTTTCTCACCATTGGGCGTGTACATGGTTTCCAGACCCTCAATGGAGTCGTTTACATATACACAGTAGGTGTCCAGATTGCCGTTCTCAAAATAGCGGTAAAAGGCGCCATTCCTCTTCCCTTTTTTCATCTCCACCTCAATTTCCACCGTGTTGGGACGCTGGAACATATAAACGCTTTTCCCGGTTTCTTTTCCGAATCTATAATGGATGATAGATTGCAGTTTTCCGTCTGGATAGTATGTCTTCTCTGTTTTCGTGCATGAAGATAATGCAATGGCAAGGATGAGACTTATAAAGAGAATCGGTTTTTTCATTGTTTTTCTATATTTTTGGGCGCAAAAGTACAAAATAAAGAGCCATGCGCCATAAAAAAGTTTACAGTCAAAGTGATTTTTATTTCACCACTTTGACTGTAATACCGGAATGGGCGTGGTTATTGAAGCACCACTTTTCTCTGAATGGTGCCATGATTGGTGACGGCTTTCAGAATATAGGTGCCTTTTGGAAACTGGTAAATGAAGTAGTAGGTCCCTTCCACCGGATTGTCCCAGGATTTCACGGCATGGCCGAGAATGTTGTACAGTGTCAAGGATCGGATTTCCAGATTGCCTTTGTGAATGGTGAAACCACCGGAATTTGGATTTGGATAGACTTCGAAAATGCGTGTGTCATAGTTGTTTGTGATACCACTGCCACCGGAGTTTTGTCCTTGATTTTGCGTAATCCGGAGATTGTTGAGTTGCGTGTTCCCCTTCAGCGCGCTTTGTAAGGTCCAACGCACATAGCGCGCGTCTCCATTCGCAATGGTGTATTCAAAACGGGTGAACTCTTCCACTGAGATGTCATCTCCGAATATGGTGGCGAATGGTGTCCAGTTGGTGCCGTCCTCCGAATAACTGACCTGGAAACGGACCCCTTCATAGGCGCTTGGATTTGATCCACCCTTTTTGCCTTTCAACTCAAAGACGATCGTATCCGGAGAACTGTCAAGATGGGCCACCAGACTTGCCTCGCCCGCATGTGACGATTCGAATTTGACAGATCCGTCAGAATAAGAGGTGCCCAAATGGTATCCTCGAAATCCGTCAAGTCCGGTGATGTCATAATGTGTGACTGTACTGTTGTCGCTGATGTCGAGAGGAAGAGTCACCAGTGAATTGGTGTCCAAGATGGTGAATGTGGCAGCTGCTATTTCGCTGTTGTACATGTTGTTGCATGTGGCAATGGCTTTTATGGTGCCGCTTCTGTTCAGCGTGAAGGGTCCCGAATACGGGGTGGATTGAGTGGTGGGGGTGCTGTTGTCGAGCGTGTAGTAGATGGAAGCGTCGGGTGTGTTTGTCGTAATGGAGACGCTTTGAGGTTCGTAGTAGGTGCCTCCGGCGGGGGAGAATAGGGGTGTCTCGACCGTGGCCAGTGTCACCTCTTCGCCCGATACCAAGGCGATGTCATCCAAACGGTAGTCCGTTAGTGCGCTGTTAGAGAATCGGATATGCAGATTCCCACATGCTGGCACATTGGGATATCGCACCCGATACCATCCCGAAGTCCCCGAGCCCGTAGGCAGAGTGTCTGAAAGGAAAAGTCTTGTCCAGGATCTTCCGTCTTGTGACACCTCAACCTTAAAGTTGTTCCCGTTTTCAGCGGTGGTTTTCCTTAGTCCGCAATAAATGGATAGATCGGTGAGTCCGGAGGTGTTGATGCCGGATACCATGAACCATTTGATGGTGTCGTTAATCATCACATTCCCGCCTCCGGAGGCGGGACCGTACCCTTGGGAAGCGTTGGAAGAACGGATGTCGCAGGTGCCGTCACCAGTGTAGGTTACATTGTGGTCTTGCCAGTCCAGATAATTCTGTACGAGGGTGTTGGCGGTTGGGTTGCCAAAGTTTTCCTCGTAAACATTCCGTTGAGCGAGGAGGATAGGACCTGGAATGGCCCACAAGAGCAGCAAAAGCAAGCTGCCCCAAAGCAAAGTAGAATTTCTTTTCATAGCTTTTTGTTTTTGTAGGTTAATAATGAAGAAGCGATAACTTCTTCTTCGCATTTTTGTTTAACGCTGCAAAAATACAAAAAAATCTAATAATTAAGAAATTGTTAAGAAAAAATTATTTTTTTTAGTTCATGCCGCGCGCTTTTTTGATGCGCTCGTAGGCCTCGTTGACTTGAGCAAACTTGACTTCGGCAGCCTTGCGAACATCTTCGCCCAAGTGGCTCACCTTGTCAGGGTGGTGTTTCTTAGCAGCGGCGCGATAGGCCTTCTTCACCTCTTCATCTGTGGCATCGGGAGAAACCTCCAATATCTTGTAGTCGTTTTCCAAAGAGGATGTGCTTCTGTATCCGCCGTAGGATGCACCGCCTCCGTAATATCCACCGCCTTGGGCTGAATCGCCGTAAGTTTGTTGGTAATCATCATAATAGTATGAACCTACAAACATGGATTTGACAGCCTCGTAGCTGCTCCGGCTGATGCCGCATAGATCCGAGATCTCCTGGATGGCATTCAGTTCTTCTTGTCGCATTGCCCCGTCTGCCTGGGCAAAGCCAAAGAGGAATTGCAGGATCATCAGTTTCTCATAGATGGTGGCGTGCTGGCGCAGGTCATCGCATACGGTTTGTATGTCAATGTCCGAGTTGAGAATGTCGCGAAAACGCAACATGGCAGGACCAAGGTTCTCGCTCGATAGGTTTTTGGAAAGGAAGGCGCGCACATATTCCATCTCAGAACGCAGCAAACGGTTCTGGTCAGCTTTGGCCACATAAGCAGCTAATACAAGCTCGTGTTCGGTAAAGTCTTGCGAGGCATAGAAATGTCGGGAAGTTTTGACCGTTCGTTTGCCAAAGAGCAAGTCAAAGAGTGCTCCAACGCAGAATCCGATCAGTGCGCCGTGCAATCCTCCGGCAACCAATCCGATGAGGGAGAACACTAAGCTGAATGTACCTGTGAATAAACAACCCATTAATAAGGGGAATTAGAAGGTTAATAAAGTTGCTAAAGTTTATAAAGTTTTGTGTGTTTACCAAATGCAGGCGTCTTCCTCAAACCACTTTCCGTGTGCTTTGAGTACCTGTTCAATCACTTCGCGCACGGCGCCGTTGCCTCCGGCGCGCGACGACACATAGTCGGCGATATGCTTGATCTCTTCCGCCGCATCAGCAGGGCAACATCTGACGCCCGCCATTTGCATCACCTTATAATCGGGAATGTCATCGCCCATCATAAGCACATTTTCGGGTTGGAGGTTGTGTTTTTGCAGATATTCGTGGAACATCACAATCTTGTCACTGACTTTCAAATACATCTCCATGCCTGGAAAATCCCGGTATCTCAAGCGCATAGATTCGCCATAACCACCCGAAATGACGGCAATGTTGTATCCTTTCCGAAGCGCGTATTGCAGGGCGTAACCGTCTTTGACATTCGTGGCACGCACCATCTCGCCGTCAGGATGCACATAAACCTTGCCATCGGACAGCACGCCGTCGAAATCGAAGATGAATGTGTTGATTTTTTGCAGTTTATCCGTAAAATCGGCCATTTTTCCGGTTTATGATTCGAGAATTTGTTTGCTTACAATGACGATTTCCTCTTTCAGCTCGTCATAATCCAGATCCACTACAGACCCTTGCGGGAGCGTTTGGTTTAGAATCTCCTCGGCTAACAGGTCTTCCACATTTTTCTGGATGGCGCGCTTGAGCGGGCGTGCGCCGTAGTTGGCATCCCATCCCGCGTCGGCCAGGTGGTTCTTGGCCTTTTCGGTCACATGGATTTCTATGCCCAAATCGTTCACGCGGCTGATGACTTTCTTGAGCTCGATGTCGATGATTTTGATGATTTCATCTTTGCCGAGACTGTTGAAATAGATGACATCGTCCACACGGTTGAGGAACTCAGGCGAGAAGTTGGCTTTGAGGGCTTTCTCTAAAATGCCGTGCTCCACTTTGTTTTGGGCGGCTTTGGTGGCTTCGGTGTTGAATCCTACGCCAGTGCCAAAGTCCTTGAGCTCGCGGGTGCCTATATTCGAAGTCATGATGAGGATGGTATTCTTGAAATCAACTTTACGGCCCATGCCGTCGGTAAGTTGACCTTCGTCAAACACCTGTAAGAGAACATTATATACATCATGATGCGCTTTCTCAATTTCATCCAGCAGCACGATAGAATAGGGTTTGCGGCGCACTTTCTCGGTGAGCTGTCCGCCTTCCTCATAGCCCACATAGCCCGGAG
>DGGS01000181.1 GCA_002392325.1 Bacteroidales bacterium UBA3868 | reverse complement strand
CGCTCTTGCCACCAGCGCCGAGGATAACGACGGTTTGGCCGTATTGGCACAACTTAGCGGTTTGGGCAGGAGCACCGGCCACATCCAATGCGGACAAAGCGAGTTTCTCAGGCATGTCGGTCGGGATCTTAGCATAGATACCGCTCTCGAAAAGAATAGCTTTACCCTTGATGTCAACTTGATCAACCTCAGGACGAATCTCGAGAATCTCATCAATGCGCAGCGGGGTCAGGGAAAGACTGACGAGGGTGGCGATGCGGTCGCCCTCTTTGAGGTCGATTTTGCCCTTCAGCGCGTCGCCGATTTTCTCAACCTTGCCGAGGAGCATACCACCGGAGCCGGTACGACGGTTACGGTGTTTGCCTTGCAATTCAACGTTCAGCAACATTTCTTTCTTAACTTCTTCCATCACTTGCTCAACAGAAGCGCCGGGACCGGCCTGTTCTTTGGCGTAATTGTGAATATCGGTAAAAGAAGCGGAGTCGATATTCAAGGTCTGGACATCAATCAAGATCTCGTTATCATAGATCTCGTCCATGTTGTTGTCAATCTTATTAGCCGGCTGAGGAAGAACACCTTTGGGTTCAATCACACGGTGGGTACCGTATTTATTACCTTTTTTTTGCATATTACGTTGATTTTTAGGTTTATACTACTGCTTTCTCTTGTTTGCCGAAAGCGGTGCAAAGGTAGTTTTTTTTTGATAATATTTATAGTCACACAGAAAAAAAGAAATTCACATGGATTGTTAATATGGAAAATGCTGAATTTGTGCTTATTTGGCACTTCTTCCCATAATATAATCGGAGATGGCGGCGTAAATGGCACGCATCCGCTCGTCATCCAGTGCCATCATCTGCTGTCCCATCACCACCGTGTCGTGGCGTGCGGCCGGACCGGTTTGCGCCTCCTCCGGCGACATGGTTTTGAGTTTCCCCAGTGTCTGCTCCATCAACGGCATGAGCAGTTCCAACGAGAAGCCCTCCTTTTGGAGCAGCTCATCCGCCATACCATACAAGGCGTTGCTGAAATTGCAGGCGAACACCGCGGCCAAATGCGCCACCGCGCGCTGCCGCTCCGACATCTCACAATGCGTGGCAGACAATTCCGAAACAAGACGCATCACTTTGTCACAGTTATCGCCCAAACAGTCACTCTCCACGCACAACGGCACCTTGACAGCATTAAAGTCCATGGTTTTGGATAAAGTCTGCAATGGATACACCACTCCGAACGACTCCGCATAGGGTTCAAACATGCGCTGCGACACGGATCCCGCCGTGTGCAGGGCCAATGGCATCCGGAACAGTACTTCCTTTAAAATTTCCGGATACGCGTCATCACGCAAGGCAAACAGGAAAATCTCACAGGCGGGGTTCAATTTCCGCAAGTCATCGATAGCCTCTGCCCCTACCCTGTCCGCCAACGCACGCGCGTGGTCAAGGGTACGGCTGTACACCTGCCCAATGGCAAACTCCTTGGAATCCGCCAGTCTGGTGGCTATCCATGTGGCCACATTGCCGGAACCTATAAGCGCTATCATCAGTAGTTGAATTTACTGCCACCGACAAACTCACGCAATATGGATGTGCCCGGGATGGCGACTTCCGGAATGGTCTTGAAAAACGACAAGAACTTGAGCAAACGGGTTGCTTCCGCATATTCCACACAGGTTTCGGGGACCTCGTTCAAGATGGCGGTCGCATAGGGTTTCAGCACACCCAACTCGAAAATCAGAGAAGTGTTGATCATCTCATCGGCGTTTTCCTGGAACGGGAAAATATTTTTCTCCTCGCCATTGCGCACGCTACGCCAACGACGCAGCGTGTCCACAGCGGAATATCCTCTATAGTTATAATCTCGCACTATTCTTCTGATCAGTCGGTTATCCGTGGTCGGGATGGGATTCTGGCGATCAATGGAGATGCTGGTAAGCGCGGAAACAAAGATCTTGAACTTCACCTCATCGGGCACCTGTTCGGTAAGTTTCGGATTCAGGCAGTGAATGCCTTCAATCACCATGATGGATTTCTCGTCCAACTGGATGGACTTGCCTGTCCAAAGTTTGGTGCCATTGGCAAAATCAAATGTTGGCAGTTCCACTCGTTTTCCGGCAATCAAATCAGCCAAAGTTTTGTTGAAAAGCGGCAAATCCACCGCCTCCAACGCTTCAAAGTCGTACTTGCCGTTCTTGTCCTTCGGGGTTTCATCGCGTTCCACAAAGAAATCATCCACGGAAATCTGAACGGGATGGTAACCGAGCACGCCAAGCTGTACGGAGAGTCGTTTGCAAGTGGTTGTCTTTCCGGAACTTGACGGTCCGCTAATGAGCACCATCTTCACTTCCGGGCGGTTTTTGATGGCGTCTGCCACCGAAGCGATGCGCTTCTCCTGGAACGCCTCCGCCATGAGGATGGTATCCAACGCTTTGTCTTCGGCCACAAGACGGTTCATTTCATACACATACGGGACCCCCATCTGCTCTGCCCACTCTTTTTGTCTTTGATACACGGAAAACAATTTCGGCAGGTGGCGCGTTTTGGGCAGCACATTAATGTTTTTGGAGGAAGGCACTTTCAACAGCATCCCGCTTTCATATTTCTCCAATCCGAACATTTTGAGATAACCTGTGGAGGGCACCATGAAACCGTAATAATAGTTCACCACATCACCCAGCGCATACACGGATGTGAAGATACGGTCGCGATTCTTGAACAGTTCGAACTTGTCTTCCAATCCATGATCCTGAAAGAGTTTGACCGCATCCGGAGTGAGCATACCCACGCGCTCAATCGGGAGATCCTTATCCACCAGTTTGCGCATCTGCTGGTACAACCGTGAGACCAGGTCTTCGGTAAGCGGTTCGTCCATATTGGTGATAGTGCAATAGCGCCCGCCGGAGATGGAATGCTTGATATGGAGCTTCACACTACGCGGCAAAAGGTCGTCCACCGCCTTGCACAACAGGAAGTAGAGCGAACGCACATACATATCGTGCCCGTAGGTGGAGGAGTAGTCAAAAAAATCTATGATGGCCGGCTTGTGAATACGGTAGGTCAAGTCTCGCACCTTGTTGTTCACCAATGCGCCAAGCACATCCGTTTCCAGTTGAATATGATGTGTTTTGATGAACTCTTGCAGCGGAGTGCCATAGGGAACCTCCACCACTTTTTTCATCGTTATGCAGTATATCGATACAGTTGACATATTATAAGATTTAGAGTGGCAAAGATACAAAAAACTTTAGAGAATGGAGGTGAAGACGACACATGTTCGGAAGTGGTGATTGATTGTTAGGAGTTGACTACTAACAAAAGCTCATAGTCCATAGTCTCAAATCCAAAATCTAAAATCTCAAATCTCAAGTCTAATATTTTTTATACCTTTGCACACTTTTTTTTAGAGATTTTAATCAAAAAAACTGCTTATGATTAGCGCATATTTACTCATTGCGGGATACTTTATTTTCCCCATCATCATCATTTTATTATTCAACAAATACCGCTGGGCGCAGAAAATCGGCACGGTGATTTTGGCGTATGCCGCCGGTATCATTGTCGCGTTGCTCAACACCGCATTCGGTTTTCTCCCCGCCGACGGAGAGGCGGGTGCCGAGCTGCTCACCACAGTGCAGAAAAACCTCATGAGTGTTTGCGTGCCTTTAGCCATCCCGCTCATGCTGTTCAACTCCGACTTCAAACTCTGGACCAAATCGCTGCCTAAAACGCTGGCCGTACTGGTGGGCGGTGTTATTTCTGTGGTAATCGCTTTGGTGGCCGGTTATTTCATTTTCCGTTCCAAAGATTTCGGATCTGCCGAGGAGTTCAAGAAAGTGGCCGTCATGATGACTGGCATCTACACGGGTGGCACGCTGAACTTCGCTGCGTTGGGCGAAATGGTGCACGCCAACCCCAA
>DGGS01000048.1 GCA_002392325.1 Bacteroidales bacterium UBA3868 | reverse complement strand
CCAGCGGCGGCATTACTTTCGACACGATGATTCCCTACGCAAAGGCGGGCGTCGATTTCATTTCGTTCGGTGCCTTGACGCATAGTGTGAAGGGTCTCGACATGAGTTTCAAGGCTGCAGGCAGCGATAAACTTATTATCAAATAGCGAGTTATGAAAAGATTTATTATACTTCTCGGAGCATTAATGGTCAATGTTCAATGGTCAATGTTCAATAATGCTCAAGCCTGCACGAACCTGATTGTCGGCAAGAAGGCCTCCGCCGACGGCAGCGTGATGTGCACCTACAACTGCGACGGTTTCGGGTTCTCCGGCTCGCTGTTTCACAGCCCGGCCGGCCAGCACGCCCCGGGCGAGAAAATCGCCATCCACGGATGGGGCCCCTCTCACGAAGGACAATTTGTGGACCAAGTACCCTATACCTACAATGTTGTTGGCCTGATGAACGAACACCAGGTAACCATCGTGGAAAGCACCTTCGATGGCCGTCTGGAGTTACAGAACCGCAACGGGCTTTTGGACTACTTCAGCTTGATGCGGCTCGCCCTGCAACGCTCTTCCACAGCACGGGAAGCGATAAAATGCATGGCCGAATTGGTGGAAACATACGGCTACAACAGCACGGGTGAGAGCATCACCATCTGCGACCCCAACGAAGCATGGATTATGGAGATTGTGGGCAAAGGTCCAGACCAAAAAGGCGCCGTATGGGTGGCCTTGCGCATCCCCGACGACTGCATTTGCGCACACGCCAACCTTAGTCGCATTCGACAATTTCCATTGGAACAAAAACGGTCGTACAAAAGTCTGAGCAGCAAGAATTTGCAACATATCAACCGTCCTGAAGTGGAGTGTGTCTATGCCGCAGATGTTATCAGTTTCGCCCGCGAAAAAGGTTTCTTCAACGGCAAAGACGCGGATTTCTCGTTCCGCGACGCCTATTGTCCCATCGACTTCGAGAATGTGCGCTACGCTGACGCCCGCGTGTGGAGTTTCTTCCGTCACCATTACGATGAAGCGGAAATGGACAAATATCTGCCTTACCTCAATGGCGAGTTCGACAAATGCGACCATTTACCCTTATGGATAAAACCCGACAAACCGCTATCACTCAAGGATTTGCAAGAAGATATGCGCGACCATTTTGAGAACACCCCGCTGGACATGACCGCCGACATGACGGCTGGTCCGTGGGGAATGCCCATCCGTCCGCTGCCCATGCACTTCCGCGACGCCAATGGTGTCAACTATTTCCGCGAACGCCCCATTGCCACGCAGCAGAGCGGCTTCACCATGACCTGCCAGATGCGCTCGTGGTTACCCAACGATGTGGGCGGCGTGACCTGGTTCAACTGCGACGATGCCGACATGGTGGCGTATGTGCCGCTCTACTGCTGCATCACACAAGTGCCCGACTGCTTCCGTCCTGAGAACAACCCACGCACGGAATTCTCGACCGAATCGGCCTTCTGGATGAACAACTGGGTGGCCAACATGGTCTATCCGCGCTACTCGATGATGATTGGTGACCTGCGCAAGGCACAGCATGAGTTGGAGGACTTCTACTTTGCCGACCAGGACAGCGTGCTGGCCGCTGTGGAGAACATGACCCCAGCCGACCGCCGCGACTACCTGAACAAGAAGAGTATCCGTTATGCCGACCAAATGATGAAGCGTTGGGACAAACTTGCCAAATATCTGATTGTGAAATACAACGACCAAGTGGTGCGCCGCACAGACAAGAACGATGAGTTTTTGCGCTGGGGCTACGAAACGCCCGGCTACAACTATGAATTCATCAACTCTATAGGCTCCGCCACCGGCGACCGCTACAAACTGAAAGAGGTCATCGAACGAAGAGAGCGGTAATGTTGCGCATTTATACTGGTTTTTGTATTTTTGCAATCGGAAAGGTTAGGGCACTACCCTATCCATCTTTATCACTTTAAACATTAAAACTATGAATCTCAGCACCTCCATCCACGGTATATCGTTCAAGAACCCCATCCTCGCCGCATCGGGCACATTCGGATTCGGCGAGGAATTCAACGAATTGTATGATGTAAGTTGCCTGGGCGGCATCAGTTCCAAGGGACTGACTTTACATCCCAAAGACGGCAACGAAGGCATCCGTGTATATGAAACGCCATCTGGCATGATGAACAGCGTAGGACTGCAAAATCCTGGCATTGAGGCGTTTATTGAGCATGGCATTACAAACATGCGCAAGTTCGACACCGTGCTCATCGCCAACATGGGCGGACACAGCATGGAGGATTATGTCACGGGCGCGGAAATGCTTTCCAATGTGGATATCGACATGCTGGAACTCAACATCTCCTGTCCCAATGTGAAGAGCGGCGGCATGGCTTTCGGCATCAAGGCCGAGGTGGCGCGCGAGGTGGTGACCGCTGTGCGCAATGTGTGCAAAAAACCGCTGATTGTGAAACTCTCCCCAAACGCTGAGAATATCGTGGATATGGCTCTCGCGTGCGAAGAAGCCGGCGCGGATGCCTTGTCATTGGTGAACACCTTCCAAGCCATGGCTATTGATGTGCATCGCCGCAAAGCTGTATTCAACAATGTGTATGCCGGGCTTTCCGGTGCCGCCATCCGCCCCATCGCACTGCGAATGGTGCATTCTGTGTGCAAGCAAGTCCATGTGCCTGTGATTGGCATCGGTGGCATCTATACGGCGGAGGATATTCTCGCCTTCATGATGGCAGGCGCCACCGCCGTGCAAATCGGCACGGTGAATTTCAACAACCCGCTCGCCGGCAAGCAACTGGTTGAAGACCTCGAGCTTCTTTGCGCTCAAGAGGGCATTGAAAATATCCAGGAAATTGTCGGAATCATCTAATCCCGAACCGCCGCATTATTCGTCGTCTCATTGAAGAGCAGCATCGGCATCACGATGGCGTATAGTATTTTTCCTGACTGGCTGTCAATCGTGTCTTCCACCAGCATGGAACAGAAGACAATGATAAACAGGGCCAAAAACACAAATGTGATTCTTTTTCTCATTCCCACAAAAGGATACACCAACACGAAAAGGAAGTAGCACAGCAGCAATATCCCACCCATCATCCAATAGGTCAGAAACTGGTTGTGGCACCCACGGTTGTGCTTATGCGCAATCGGAGAGTCCATTTTCTCCAATTGCAGGTCAAGTTCCGCTTTCTGGTCGCCAAGTCCCACACCGAACAACCAGTTCTCCTTTACCGCATTCCAGGATGCCGTCCATAATTCCACCCGCTGCATCAGCGAGGAACCCTGTATATCCTGATGGTTGAGTCTGTATTTGGAAATGCAGAAATAGGTCTGATACAACGCGCGCTTCAATCCAAACGGCTTCGTATAATCCACATTGGCGATTTCCCGTTCCACATTGCGGATATCCTTATCCGAAAGAGACATCACGGCAGCGTAGTCTTTATGCAATCCTTTCGAATTCAGGTAGCGTATCAGGGTGGCTTCGGTCATGCCGTCAAACAACGAATCAGAGCGCAATTTCCAGGCTTGTGCCATCTCTTCACGACAGACATAATAATTCACCCGGTGACCATTTTCCACCAAACCATCATCCCCGAAATAATAGTCATTTCCCAATGCGGTAGTCTTATCGGTTATGATTTGGTCGCGGTCGTGAAAATATCCGTAGGTGATATAGGTGAAATAACCGGACAGGACACCCAACAGGACCAACAAGGCGATAATCATCGTCTTTTTATTGACCACATTTCGCCGAATGATCAGGAACAACAGGGATACTATCATCAGCACCACCAGAATCACAACTCCCGTAAGTGTTTGTGCCACAAAGATATAGAATAACAGCAAAAGTACATTGGCAGCATATAGGAGGTTCAGCATATCTCCTTTGGCGGATTTATCCCTCATCAGATGAATGCTGAAGACGATGGAAAGCAGCACACACAAGCTGAATCGGATATGATCGATGAACAGGGAGATGCTGCGCATATCGCGCACCTCATGTGTAAGCCAGTACCCAATTGAGCAAACAACACCGATCGCTGTTCCTAAAATAAAAGCATTGAAAAAGAAGCGCATGTTCTTTGGGGTGAACGGGCGGGATGTCACAATGATGATAGGGGCGAAAAGAATGGACAAGTTAGCCAGCAGCTGCTCCGTGGCATTTGATATGTGGTCAGCATGAATCAATCCGACACACATCACCAGATACAATCCGGAAAAGACCAACGCTTGCGGATATTGTCGCAGGCGAGACCATTTCTCTTTCCAATTCCATTCCGCAATCCAATTCAAGGTCAGCAGAAAGGTAATGAGTCCCATGGCGAAATGCGACAACGGGACCACAAACATCAGAAGTCCTGTGGCAAAGATATAGAAGTAATGATGGAAATCCTGCCGTGACAACTTCATTATTTTTTAGGTGACAAAATGGAGTTATATCGTTGGGTATCAAGCAGAACGGATTTCGCCATCGCGATATCGGGATCCTCATTCAGCATATTGATGATCCGGCCTTTCTGATAATAATAGCGAACGGCGATTTCGGAAGCCAGATAACTGCAAATCTCCGCTTTATATTTCTGAAGGTCGTTCTTCTTCTCCTCCTCCAGTTTTTTCAGCAATTGATTGTAATAGGGTTCGATGGAAGAAAAGAGTTTCTCGTTTTCGGCCGATTTCTTGAGTTTCTCCAACACTTCTTCGGTTTCGGATTTATACGAATAATCCTTATCTTTCAGAAAATCAACAAATTCAGCATAAAGTTGGTCATCTATTCTGAACTTATCCGCCGGAGGAATGGTTTCGTGTTTGGCGCGATAGTCATTGGCAAAATCAAAAATCAGGTTATTGGTCACCAAGGTGAAGAGGATGTCACTTAACAGACTGTCCTGGGTGATCACATCGGGTTCCACCCCACCCTTGTCGTACACGGTGCGACCGTTTTTGGTTTTGAACGCCACCGCCAAAGAATCCGGAATCTTGGCCGCCTTTGCCGAATCGTTCTCAAAGTAATCGATATTCTGCACGCAGCGTCCGGACGGGATGTAATATTTGGCCACTGTGATTTTCAGACTCGTGTTGTAGTCGAGCGGAAGGATATTCTGCACAAGACCTTTGCCGTATGTTTTCTTTCCCACGATAACGGCGCGGTCCAGATCCTGAAAGGCGCCGGAGACAATCTCGGAAGCGGATGCGCTATGCTCATTCACAAGCACCACAATCGGAATATCCTTATCTACCGGATTGGCCACTGTTTTAAAAACATGTTGCTGCTCTGGAATTTTCCCCTTGTTCTCAACGATAGTAATACCCTTATCCACAAAAAGATTCATGATTTTGACCGCTTCACCTTCCAGACCGCCGCCGTTATTGCGGAGATCCAAAATGAAGTACTTCATGCCCTCTTCTTTCAGTTTCATGAAACTCTCACGGACTTCAGAACCGGCCTTATCGGTAAACTGGTCAAGTTTGAGGTATCCGATATTGTTGTCCAGCATTCCGGAATATGGGATGTTGGGCAGTTTTATTTCCTCACGGACAATGTTGAATGTCATGGTTTTGTTAGCCGAGGGACGGAACACCTCCAGCACCAGTGTGGAACCGGGCTGTCCTTTCATGGCCGTGCTCACATCGTCGGATTTCTTCCCTTCGAGCGACTGGTTGTTCACTTTGCGGATGATATCACCCGCGCGCACGCCCGCCTTGGCTGCCGGAGAACCCTCATAAGGCTCGGAAATCACCACATCATCGC